>JAKSRZ010000012.1 GCA_024403375.1 Lachnospiraceae bacterium | reverse complement strand
TTACAACCAATACAGCTGTTCTTACATTCCTTCGTAGCCTGAGGGCCTTTTGACTTGCTTGAACACTGAACTGCAGTCTTAGCAACGACGGGAATGAGTGAAATAATCTGTTTAGGACATGTACGTGCACAGATGCCACAACCGATACATTTACGAATATCGATTCGAGCAATGCCGTCATCCATACAGATAGCGTCCTCGGGACAAGCTGCTGCACAGTCGCCAAATCCAAGACAACCATATACGCAGGCATCGGGACCACCATAAATAAGTGATGCTGACTTACAGTTACCTACACCACTGTAAACGGCTTTCTTGCTTGTAGCATCGCAGGTTCCGTTACAATGAACGTATGCAACCTGCTCCTCTACGTTTTCAAAAGAAAGCCCCATAATTTCAGAGATTGCTTTTGCTGCAGTATCAGCACCGGGAACACAAAGGTTACTCTTTGTTTCGGCACCATCGGCAAGAGCCTTGGCATAGCCATCACAGCCTGTGTATCCACATGCACCACAGTTTGCACCGGGAAGGCACTCACGTACCTTTGTGAAATTTTCGTCTACAGGCACAGCCATGAAATGAGATGCAAGAGCAAGTACAATTGCACAGACAAGGCCGATAACGCTGACGATGACGATTGCAATAATAATAGCTTTAATATCCATTAATGAACCTCCTACTTAAACAGGTTTTCGATGATTCCGCCGAGACCGGTGAAAGCAAGGGAAACAATTGAAGCTGCAATAAGTGTAGAAGGTAATCCCTTAAATGCCTTGGGAACAGAAGGACTGTCAAGACGTGAACGCACTCCTGAGAAAAGTACCATGGCAAGAAGGAAACCGATACCACTGCCTACTGAGTAAACAAGTGACTGTACGAATGAATACTCCTGAATGAAGTTATCGATTGTAACACCGAGAACTGCACAGTTTGTTGTAATAAGAGGAAGGTAAACACCAAGGCTCTTATGGAGAGAAGGAACGAATTTCTTGAGTACGATCTCAATAAACTGAACAAGTGCAGCAATTACAAGGATAAACACGATGGTCTGAAGATAATCAAGGCCATTGGGAGTAAGCAGGTAAGTCTGGATGGGCCAGGTTGCACAGGTTGCCATAATCATTACGAAGATTACGGAAAGACCCATACCTACTGCCTGGTCAAGCTTCTTGGATACTCCAAGGAACGGACATATACCAAGTGTCTTAGTAAGCACATAGTTGTCAATCAGAACTGAGGACATCAAAATGATAATAAGTTCTTTCATTAGTTGTTACCTCCTTCTGTTTTTGCTGTTGCATTTACGCACTCAACATCGTCACCTGCAGCTGCTTTACAGAACTTTGCTGCGGGACAGCCGGAGCATCCAAGCTCGGGAGCCTTCTTGCCTCTCTTTGTGGAGATTGCGGTAACGATTGCAATGAGAAGACCAAATACCATGAAACCACCGGAAGACTTCACAAGGAAGGGAACACAGTGATCAACAAGGAAAGGAATTTCTATGCCGGCAAAGGCACCTGCACCGAATACCTCACGGATTACTGCCATACATAACAGGGCAAAAGTAAATCCGAGACCCATTCCGATACCATCAAGTAATGATTCAACCGGACCGTTTTTGCTTGCAAACATCTCGGCACGGCCAAGGATGATGCAGTTTACGGTAATAAGGGGAAGGTAAATGCCAAGCAGTGAGTAAAGGTCAGGCAGGTAAGCGTGCATAAGCATCTGTACCATTGTAACAAAGCCTGCAATTACTACGATATAGCTGGGAATACGTACCTTATCCGGGATAAGCTTTCTGAGAAGCGAAATAACAAGGTTTGAGCAAATGAGAACTGCTGTTGCGGCAAGGCCCATACTGATTGCACTGATAACACCCTTTGTTGTTGCAATAGTGGGGCAGGTTCCGAGAACAAGCACGAAAACAGGGTTTTCTTTAATGAAACCGCTTGTTAAAACGGAAAGTTTATTCTTCTTTTCCATTATTTTCCTGCCTCCTTTAATACTTTTGCGGACTCAATGGCTGCATTTACGGCTGCCTTGTAGCCCTTACTTGTGAATGTTGCACCGGCAATGGCATCAACGGAATCAAGAGTTGATGCATCCTTGCCTGCGTACTGTGAATAGTATGCAGGATCAGCGCAAGCACTTCCGATACCCTCTGTTTCTGCCTGTGATACGGTTACACAGTCAAGAATCTTTCCGTCGGGTGTTACGGCAACTTTGATAATGATGTACTCGTTTGAGATACCATATTCTGCAGGACCGTTCTTTCCGAAGCCGGAGCCCTTTACTGTAATTACGTAGTTTCCGTTTGCGTACTTCTGAACTGCGGTTACTTTGTCTGAAACGGCAACACCGGAGAAGTCAACATCTGCTATAGTATCGGAGCTTGCGATTGCTTCGTAGGCTGCTTTGATGTCAGCCTCTGTAAGAGAAGAAGCGTTGTTTACGATGGATCCGTTACGATCTGTTGATGCGAAAGCACCCTCCGACTCGAATACAAAACCTAATGAGGATACGTATGCGTTTTCTACGGGACCAAGATCGGCTGTCTTGAACCACTTTGTGAAGACTGCGGCTGTTGTTCCGAGAATTTCATTAAGATTATCATTCAGGATTTCTTCTTCGGAACGGGTATCAACTGTACCACCACCGAGAATAATTGCTGCCTGCATTGCTGACTTTGCTGCGTTTCTGTAAGCAGTTGTGGTTTTTGTTGCACCTGCAACAGTATTAATTCCGTCAATAGAGTTAAGATCAGCACCGAGAATGTTTTCTCCATAAGTCTTTTCGAAACCAAGTGTTTCGGAGGAAGCAAGGCATTCGGAACCGGCAATCTTTCCCTCGCCGTCTACACCGAACATAAGCTTAAGGCCTGTGGAATAGCCTGCTGTATTGATTGTTACAACACAACCGCCATTTGAAGAAACATATGCTGACTCAACACCGATTTTCTTGAGGTCGTCGCTGATTTCTGTGATTTCACAATCTGCACCAAACTGGCCGGAGGGTAAAACCTTTGTAAGAGCACCGAAAGCTGCGGCTCTCTCAGCTTCCTCAATAATCGGAGCTGTAAAAGCGTTTGTTACTGCAAGAAGAGCAGTAATAACGAGAGAAATAACAGTAAGACAAATAACGCTTGAAAGTGATTTTTTCATTATGCTTCACCTCCAAAAGGTTTATCTTCTGTCCACTTATCAATGTAAGGAGTAAGAATGTTCATAAGAAGAATTGCATAGCTTACGCCTTCAGGAAGATTACCGTACATTCTGATAAGAACTGTAATAACGGCACAGCCGACAGCGAAAATAACTTTTCCCCAAGGCCTTGTGGGAGTAGTTGCATAGTCGGTTGCCATAAAGATAGCACCGATGAAAAGGCCGCCGCTCATTGAATAAGCAAGAGCTGTGTTTACATCCTTTGTAATAAGGAGAGTAAGAAGGAATACTACAGCGATGAACACAACGGGTGTGTGGAAAGTAATAACCTTTTTAATAAGCAGGTAAACAAAACCAAGAAGAAGAGCAACCGTACATACTTCACCGATAGCACCTGCATGAGTTCCTAAAAGAAGGTCAATCATGGAAGTGGGTGCAGTAGCCATATTTGCAAGAGGTGTTGCAGAGGCTGTTGTGTCAACAATGCCCTTTCCGACGAAGGACTTTGCGGATACTACATCACCAAAGGCAACAAGCATAAATACTCGGCCGGTAATGGCAGGGTTTGCAAAGTTCTGGCCGATGCCTCCGAAGAAGCCCTTTACCACAACGATTGCGAATATAGCACCGATTGCGACTTCCCACAAAGCGATGTTTACAGGAAGAGTGAGTGCAAGGAGAAGACCGGTGACAACAGCACTTAAATCCTGTATGGTCATGGGCTTCTTTGCCAATTTGTTGAATACGAACTCGGAGAGTACCGAGAAACCTACGCTTACTGCGATTACCGCAAGAGAGCGTACGCCAAAAATAAGAACGCCGGCAATAGTGGTAGGAAGCAGTGCGAGAATTACATCCAGCATAATGCTCTGAGTCGTTACCTTGGCATGAAAATGCGGTGATACGGATATATGAAGCTTTTTATCCATTATTTCTTCTCAGCCTCCTTTGCTTTTTCTTTTGCAATAAGATCACGTACAACGCCCTTACTGAGCTTATTAACTTCAACAAGAGGGCGATTTGCGGGACATACAAATGAACATGTACCGCATTCGCAACAGATGTCTACGCGAAGACGACGAAGTTCCTCTGCATCATTCTTTGCATATGCACGGGCAATGGCAAAGGTTGTAAGGTGCATAGGACAGTTCTCGGCACATCTTCCACAGTGAATACACTGGGTGGCTTCCGGAGAAACAGCGTCCTTTTCGCTCATAAATGTAATGGCATTCGTGTTCTTTAATACCGGTGCGGAATCAAGCTCCGGAACGGAAATACCCATCATGGGACCGCCATAAAGAACCTTACCTACTTCGTCAGGATTGATTTCAAGACGTTCCATGATTTCGGAAATAAGCATTCCTACGGGAATGATGTAGTTTCCGGGTTTCTTTATTGCACTTCCGTCGATAGTTACATATTTCTCAACGAGAGGCATTCCTGTTTTTATATAACGGGCAATGGAAGCCATTGTTGTTACGTTACATACAACACAACCTACGTCGATAGGAAGCTTTCCGGCGGGAACTACCTTTCCGGTGGTGTTTTTGATGATTACCTTTTCAGCACCCTGAGGGTAAACGCTGGGAAGGGTTACTACGGTTACTGCACTGTCATCCTTGAAGCATTCCTGCATTTTCTTTATTGCTTCGGGCTTGTTGGCTTCGATACCGATAAGCACCTTTTTAACGTTAAGGTACTGCTCGAAAAGCTTAACAGCATCAACAACGTCTTGGGCATCATCAATCATTGTGCGGGTATCGCTTGTGATGTAGGGCTCACATTCGGCAGCATTGATTACAAGCTCCTGAATTCTTGAGGTGTCCTTTACATCAAGCTTTACCGCTGTAGGGAAGCCTGCACCGCCGAGACCGACAATGCCGCTGTTCTTGACTGCTTCAATAAATGAAGCGTAGTCGGTTACTACAGGTGGCTTAATGTTTGCATCTACAGTCTGCTGACCGTCTGACTCAATGAGTACGGCCTGACAGAAGGAACCATTTGAAACACGGATGTTATCAAGCTTCTTGACTGTGCCGGATACGGCAGAGTAGATAGGGCTTGAAACAGGACCGCTGCTTTCGCATATAAGGGTTCCTACGTCAACATGATCTCCGGGTTTAACAACGGGGGTTGCAGGACGCCCGATGTGCATTGATACGGGGATCAGAAGCTGAGAGGGAACGTCCATTCTTATGGGCGTCATATCAGCTGTGTTTTTGTGGTGCGGAACGTGTGCTCCGCGTTTTGAGAATCTCATATGTCCTCGCTCCTATGTATTGTTAAAAAACACTTTATGGGATAAAACCCGATTCTACTATTATATATGAGAAGTTATCAATGTCAATTTAATATATTAAAGTGGCAATTTTTTGTAGTGTTGTTTTTTTGTGCATACTAAAACAATACAAAAATCGCAAACGTTTTCTATAGTATTTGGCGAAAAACCCCATTTATTTTGATAAAAAATAAATCATTTGAACGAAAACGTTTATTAAACTAAAGAATTTTTAAACGAAAAAAAATAATTTATGCACGAAATTGTTATAAATGTTAAGGGGTTTTTAAAGGCGTTTAGTAAAAATAGACAAAAAAATTAAAAAAAACCCTTGCCAAACTGTTCATATCGTTATATAATTCACCTACGAAAACGATTAAGCATTTCAGACGGAGAGGAGGTACGAGATGGTCTCGCTGAAAGACATAGCAAAGGCCTGCAATGTCAGCGTTGCAACTGTCAGTAAAGCACTGAACGGGCATACAGATGTGGGCGAAGAAACAAAAACGAAAATATGCCGCACTGCAAAGGAGATGGGATATTTCCCCAATTCGTCAGCGAGAGCGTTGAAGACCAATAAAAGTTACTCCATCGGTGTTCTGTTTGTTGATGAGGCACAGAGTGGTCTGACACATGACTTCTTTTCATATGTGCTTGACAGCTTTAAGGTTGAGGCTGAGGCATCGGGCTACGATCTTACATTCATTAACACGAGCAAGAACAAAGGAAATCGAATGACTTACCTGGAGCACTGCAGATACAGAGGCTTCGACGGAGTGGTTATAGCTTGTGTGGACTTCTATGATCCTGAAGTGGAAGAACTCATAAAGAGTGACATTCCGGTAGTAACGATTGACCATTCCTTCTTCTCGAAGGCTTCCGTTGTATCAGACAATGTGAACGGTATGAAGCAGCTTCTCACCTATTGTATAAATCAGGGACACAGACGAATTGCTTACATTCACGGTGAAGACTCAGCGGTTACAAAAAACAGACTTTCATCATTTTATAAGACAGCAGAAGAGTTCGGACTTGATATTCCGGACGATTACATAAAAGAAGCTCCGTATAGAAGTACCCGTGTTGCGGCAGAGAAGACGGAAGAATTACTTTCACTGAAGGTTCCGCCTACATGCATCCTTTATCCTGATGATTTTTCCAGTTTCGGAGGAATCAATGTGATAAAAGAGCACGGACTAAGAATTCCTGAAGACATTTCGGTAGCCGGATACGATGGAATACGAATCGGCAGACATATTGAGCCGCAGCTCACAACCTTCCGTCAGAATACATCCGCAATTGGGCGCACAGCAGCTCAGAAGCTGGTGGATCTTATTGAGAGACCGAAGACTACTATAAATGACCAGACTATTATTTCGGGCGAGGTTTATACCGGAAAAACGGTTGGGAAGATAAATTAAGAGACTTGAGAAAGAAACTGTAACGAGGGGGACAATTATGGTAGATCCTAACGCATACAAACAGGCCAAATCAAACAACTTCTGGCATAATATGTGGAAACACAGAGCACACCTTCTTATGGCATTGCCTGCATTCCTGATTCTGCTTCTTTTCAGCTACGTACCTATGACAGGACTTATAATGGCATTCAAGAAGTTCAACTATGCCGATGGAATATGGAAGAGCCCATTTAACGGAATTGATAACTTCAAGTTCCTCATTTCTTCCAAAGATATTTTCATAAGAATGACCAAGAATACTTTCATGTATTACTTGATTTTCACAATACTCGGAACTTTTCTTAATGTAGTTGTGGCTATTGCCATCGACCAGCTTGCGTTTAAGAAACTCGGAAAGACACTTCAGTCAATTATGATTGTACCTATCTTCATTTCTTACGCAGCAGTTCAGTTCATTGTATATGCATTACTTTCA
This sequence comes from Lachnospiraceae bacterium, assembly GCA_024403375.1. GTDB lineage: Bacteria > Bacillota > Clostridia > Lachnospirales > Lachnospiraceae > RGIG3528. Next base: position 23,687 of record JAKSRZ010000012.1, on the reverse strand, counting down.
CAGGAAAGCGGACTTATCAATCAGACATTCGGAACAGCTACAAGATGGTACATGGAACCAAAGTACTGGCCCATGATTCTGACAATCGTCAAAATGTGGAACAGCGTAGGTTATGGTTCGGTATTGTATATGTCAGTTCTCGCAGGTATCGACCAGGAACAGTATGAAGCTGCTCAGATTGATGGTGCAAACAAGTGGCAGCAGATCTGTCACATTACAATTCCTTCACTTGTTCCTATGATTACAATCATGTTGCTCCTTTCAGTAGGTGGTATCATGAGATCAGATACAGGTCTTTTCTATCAGGTTACAAGAAACAGTGGCGTCCTTTACGATACAACACAGGTTATTGACTCCTACGTATTAGGACAGATTCTGAAGAGCTCGAACTTCGGTTTCACGGCTGCCGCAACGTTGTTCCAGTCTGTAGTCGGTACGGGACTTATTATCATTGCCAATGGTGTCGTACGTAAGCTGCATCCTGAAAATGCATTATTCTGATGAGGTGAAGACATGGCTAAAAATGATGACGATCTTAGAATGTCAGGAGTGAAATCCAAGAAAGGTGTCGGACAATATATCCTTTCAGTTATCCTTCTGATTTACACAGCTTTCTGTGCTTTGCCGATTATTCTTGTATTCATTGCGGCATTTACAGATGAAATGGAATTGGCAACCACCGGTTTCACATACTTCCCCAAGAAGTGGTCAATGACCGGTATGAACGCCGTATTGAAATATGGTAAGCAGCTCTTTACATCATACGGTGTTACAATTTTGATTACAGTTTCAGGTACTCTTCTCGGACTTCTGGTTATGAGCCTTTATGCATATTCCACAAGCCGTAGAGATTTCCGCCTCAGAGGATTCCTTTCAATTTTTGCAATGATTCCTATGCTTTTCTCCGGCGGTACACTTTCCTGTTATGTTATCTACACTAATATGTATGGCCTTAAGGACTCACTCATTCTCCTTATCGTACCTATGTGTGTAACAACAATGAATCTGATTATTTTAAGAACATATATTCAGACCAGTGTTCCCGAGGAGCTTATGGATTCGGCAAGAATCGATGGTGCAGGCGAATGGAAAACATTCTTCGGAATTGTGCTTCCCCTTATGAAACCCGCACTTGCAGCCGTAGGCTTTATGATGGCAACAGCTTACTGGAATGAGTGGCAGAATGCTTTGCTTTACATCTCCAGTGCTAATAAGAAGCCCTTGCAGCTTCTTCTCGTAAACATCCAGAAGAGTATTGAAATGTTGCTTAACTCAACAAACATCCCTTCAGCAGCTCTTTCAGCTATGCAGGGCAACATCCCTCAGTATTCATCAACAATGGCAACGGTAGTTGTGGTTATCGGACCTATCATTATCCTTTATCCCTTCTTCCAGAAGTATTTCGCAAAGGGTCTCACAATGGGATCCGTTAAAGGTTGATATCAAAGGAATACGTAGTGTATTTCTTTAGATATAGAAGATTAATTTTTTAGGAGGAGTAAGTTATGAAATCCAGTTTTATGAAGAAGCTGCTTGCAACAGCACTTGTTGCTATCATGGCAGTTTCAATGCTTGCCGGATGTGGCAAGAGCAGTGGTAAGGTAGTACGCGTAATGCGTGCATGCTTCAACCTTGGTAACATTGATGAGGCTCAGGAAAAGAAAGTTGTAGACGCTATCAATGCATACCTTAAGGATAAGGGCAGAGATTACACAATCACACTCGCAGATATCCCTTCAGGTGAGTACACAGAGAAGGCTAACCTTGCAATCGCAAACAAGGAAATCGACCTTCTTTGGACAGCTTCTTGGGAAGATGTTATTGGTACAAACCAGCTCTTCACAAACCAGGCTGCATACGATATCTCTGATCTCGTTGTAGGTACAGACCTTTACAAGTCTATGGCAGTTGGTCAGTGGGAAGCAGGCAAGTACGATGGCAAGATTTTCTATGTTCCTGTATACAAGGACAACGTAGAAGGCTATGACCTTATGGTTCGTAAGGCACTTGTTGACAAGTACAACTTCGACCTTTCAAGCGTTAAGAAGCTTGCTGACATTGAGCCTATGCTCAAGGTTATCAAGGAAGAAGAAGGCCTTAAGTACCCTCTTCTTACACAGAAGACAGCTATGTTCTTCAGATACTACATCAACGATTTCGATTTCTTCACACAGAAGTCTCTCGTAGCTGTAGATCGTACTTCCAACTCTGTAGTTAACGTTATCGCTACACCTCAGTACGCTGAGTTCTGTAAGCTTATGGCTAAGTGGGCAGAGCTTGGTTACGTTTCTGAAGATGATGTAACAAAGACAACAACAGATACAACAACTCAGACACAGGATTGGGGCTTCTCTTGGTGGACAGATATCCCTGTAAACGACGAGGCTAATTCTCGTTATAAGCAGGATGTTGTTATGACTCCTATCACAGACAGATGGGCACACTCCACATCCGCTCTTGGTTCTTGCTACGCAATCATGAAGAGCTGTGATGAAGCAACAGCTAAGAACGCTATTGACTTCCTTGGTCTCCTTTACACAGATTCTAAGCTTGCTGATATCTACACATTCGGTATCGAAGGTGAAGACTTCACATATGATGCAAATCATCAGGTTAGCCAGAAGGCTGATGCTAAGTACAACCACTCCATGTGGGAGTCAGCTTCCGCTACAGTAGTTACACCTCTTGACAACGAGCCTGCAAACAAGGCTTCCCTCTATGACGCATTCAACGGCGGTGCTAAGACATCTTGCGCAGCTGGTTTCCGTTATGACAAGACTCCTGTTGAAGCTGAGTACACAGCTTGTGAGTCCATCTGGGAAGAGTACGGTTTCGTTCTTGAGAACGGTGGTTACAAGGAAGCAGAAGTTGATGCTAAGATCGCTGAGTACATCGATAAGCTCAATGCAGCTGGTTACCAGAAGGTTCTTGACGAGTTCACAAAGCAGTACAACGCTTGGAAGTAGAATTCGGTCATATAGACAAACTTTCCTAAATGCAGCCTCGGCTAATGCCGGGGCTGTTTTTTTACTTCCCTTACGCCATGATGTATATGATTGTTAGCACTCTCTCTTGACGAGTGCTAATTTTGGTTGTATAATATGCACCAGAAAAATATTTGGAGGTGAACTTCTATGAACATTAGTAAATTTACACAAAAGTCAATAGAAGCGGTGAACGGTTGTGAAAAGCTGGCAATGGACTACAGCCATCAGGAACTGGTGCCTGAACACCTTTTGTATTGTCTGATGACGTCTGAAGACAGCCTGATTTCCAGACTCTTTGTAAAGATGGATATCCAACCTGAAGTATTTATTGCACAGCTTGAAGGAATTCTCAGAAAGCGTCCCAAGGTGTCCGGCGGGAATATATATGTCGGAGATAAGCTGAATAAGACGCTTATATACGCGGAAGATGAAGCAAAGAGAATGGGCGATTCCTATGTTTCCGTGGAGCACCTCTTCCTGTGTATCTTAAAATATCCTACGGAAGAGCTTAAAACGCTGTTCAAAGAATTCAACATAAACAGAGAACGTTTCCTCTCTGCACTGCAGGAAGTCAGGGGAAACCAGCGAGTTACCACCGATAACCCTGAAGGAACATATGATTCTCTTGAAAAATACGGATATGATCTGGTGGAGCGGGCACGCAATCAAAAACTTGATCCGGTAATCGGACGAGATGCAGAAATACGTCACGTAATCAGAATCCTGTCCAGAAAGACAAAGAACAATCCCGTGCTTATCGGCGAACCCGGCGTGGGAAAAACAGCAGTAGTTGAGGGATTGGCTCAACGAATTCTCGCCGGAGATGTCCCTGACGGATTAAAGGACAAAACCCTCTTTTCACTTGATATGGGGGCACTTGTTGCAGGAGCAAAGTACAGAGGCGAGTTTGAGGAACGATTAAAGGCTGTACTTGAGGAAGTAAAAAATTCTGAGGGAAAAATCATCCTTTTTATCGATGAGCTGCATACAATTGTAGGAGCAGGAAAAACCGAAGGCTCTATGGATGCGGGAAATATGCTTAAGCCAATGCTGGCAAGAGGAGAACTTCATTGCATAGGAGCAACGACGCTGGATGAGTACAGACAGTACGTGGAGAAGGATGCGGCACTGGAACGTCGTTTTCAGCCTGTTATGGTTAATGAACCAACTGTGGAGGACACCATATCAATTTTACGAGGCCTCAAGGAACGTTATGAAGTATTTCATGGAGTTAAAATAACTGACGGAGCCCTCGTATCAGCGGCAGTTCTTTCAAACAGATACATATCTGACAGATTCTTGCCGGATAAGGCGATTGACCTTGTGGACGAGGCCTGTGCATCCATAAAAACAGAACTTAATTCCATGCCTACAGAGGTTGATGAGATAAGAAGAAAAATCATGCAGCTGGAAATAGAGGAAGCTGCACTGAAAAAGGAAAGTGATAAGCAGTCTGTGGAAAGGCTGGAAAACCTGCAGAAGGAACTTTCTGAGCTTCGCGAAAGCTATGAACTCATTAAGGTAAAATGGGACAACGAAAAGAGAGCGGTAGAGCGTGTTGTAGCTATCAGAGAACAGCTTGAAAAGATTAACGCGGAAATTGCCGAAGCAGAAAGAAAGTATGACTTGAACAAGGCAGCAGAGCTTAAGTACGGAACACTTCCGCAGCTTCAGAAGGAACTGGCAGAGGAAGAAGAGAAGAGCAGAGCAAAAGAAAATGAGCTGGTTCATGAAGCCGTCGATGAAGAAGAAATAGCTGAAATTGTTTCCAGATGGACCGGAATACCTATCAGCAAACTTACAGAAGGAGAAAAGGCAAAGACGCTTCACCTGGATGAGGAATTACATAAGCGAGTGATTGGACAGGACGAGGCGGTTCAGAGCGTTACAGATTCAATTCTGAGATCAAAAGCAGGTATAAAAGACCCTACAAAACCAATCGGATCATTCCTTTTCCTGGGACCTACCGGTGTTGGTAAAACAGAACTTGCCAAAAGTCTTGCGGCTGCACTTTTTGATGATGAAAACAACATGGTTCGTATCGATATGAGTGAGTACATGGAGAAATTCTCTGTAACCCGACTTATCGGAGCTCCTCCCGGATATGTAGGATACGAGGAGGGCGGACAGCTTACTGAGGCTGTAAGACGTAAGCCATATTCTGTAGTATTGTTTGATGAAATTGAAAAGGCTCATCCGGATGTGTTTAACGTAATGCTTCAGATACTTGATGATGGGCGAGTAACAGATTCTCAAGGAAGAACAGTAGACTTTAAGAATACGATTCTGATTATGACATCAAATATCGGATCAAGATATATACTTGAAGACTTAAAGGATGACGGAATAATTGGAGAGAATTCCCGCGAGCAGGTAATGAATGAACTTCGTGCACACTTCAGACCCGAATTTCTGAACAGACTGGACGAAATAATCCAATTTAAGCCTCTGACGATGGAAAACATTACAGGTATTATGGACCTGCTTGTTGAAGGACTTAACAAGCGTCTTGATGAGAAAAACATCAGAATCGAACTCACAGATGCGGCAAGAAAACAGGCAATTGAAGAGAGCTATGATCCGGCATACGGAGCACGTCCACTTAAGAGATATCTTCAGAGAAGCGTTGAAACACTCAGTGCAAGGCTGATTTTATCAGGTGGTGTTGATGAAGGTGACGTTATTCTCATTGATTCTGATGGCGGAAAGCTTGTTGCGAGAAAAAAATAAAACGATTACTGACTAGGGTTGTGACAATCAATCGAATAGGCTATAATAATACAAGAGTTATTACCACGAGAAAAGGCAGGTAAACATATGAATTACGATGTTATTATTATCGGCGCCGGCCCTGCGGGCATTTTTACGGCCTATGAAATGATTAAAAATGGAACAAAGAAAAAAATTCTCATGATCGAAAAAGGAAGACCCATCGAAAAGAGAAGCTGTCCTAAGTCCAAGGTTGGTCACTGCATCAACTGTAAGCCTTGTAATATTACAACAGGATTTTCGGGAGCAGGTGCTTTTTCTGATGGAAAACTTTCTCTTTCCTACGAGGTAGGCGGTGATTTCCCCACACTTATCGGACCGAGAGAATGTCAGGACCTTATAGACTACACTGATTCAATTTATCTTGAATTTGGTGCGGACCCTCACGTTGAAGGCGTTTCAAACCCTGAAAAGGTAAAGGAAATCAGACGTCGTGCCATAAGTGCAGGACTTAAGCTTGTTGACTGTCCTATCCGTCATTTAGGAACCGAGAAGGCACAGCAGCTGTATATGGACCTGGAGCATTTTCTTCAGAATCACGGAGTTGATATGATCTTTGATCAGGCCTGTGAGGATATTATTATCGATGATGGAGTATGTAAGGGCGTCATTCTTGAAGAAGGCGGTTCTACTAAAGAATATCGTGCGGATGATATTGTTATCGCAACAGGAAGACGTGGTGCAGAATGGCTTGAGAAGCTTTGTGCCAAATATGACATAGCTCATAAGCCCGGAACTGTTGATATCGGTGTCAGAGTAGAAGTCAGAAACGAAGTTATGGAGGAAGTAAACGAGGTACTCTATGAGTCCAAACTCGTCGGATATCCACTTCCTTTCAAAAACAAGGTACGTACTTTCTGCCAGAATCCCGGTGGTTTTGTAAGCCAGGAAAATTACGACAATAACCTTGCGGTAGTTAATGGACACTCCTACAAGGAACTTAAGTCAGATAATACAAACCTTTCAATACTTTGCTCACATAACTTCTCCGTGCCTTTTAACAAGCCTATTGAGTACGCACAGAAGGTGGGAGAACTTACAAATATGCTGGCTAATGGCCAGATTCTTGTTCAGCGTTATGGTGATATTCTTGATGGAAAGCGTACATGGGAAAAGGAACTCAATTTCTCCAACGTCAGACCGACTCTGCCGGATGCTGTGGCAGGCGATATCACTGCCGCTATGCCGTACCGTGCAATGACCAATATCATTAACTTTATTCAGGCAATGGATGTGGTTGTGCCCGGCTTTGCTGCTACAGAAACGCTTCTGTACTCTCCGGAACTTAAGTTCTATTCCAACAAGGTAAAGATGGAGCCTGACCTTACAACTAACGTAAAGGGCCTTTATTGCCTTGGTGACTCCTCAGGCTGGACAAGAGGCCTTATGATGGCATCTGCTATGGGCGTTCTCATGGGCAGAAAGCTGGTATAGTATTAAATTACAAAGATACGTCGACCTCCAAAAATCAGATTTTACAACCTGATGATTGGAGGTCGCATTTTTTGCATCTTCCGTAGCTGTAATTGCAACATGTGAATACAAGGCTGGAAAAAGTGAAAACATTCCTATATGATTCGAAAAACAGAATGGAGGAATGTGAGTAAATGGAAAATCGTCGTTTGTTTTTATTTTTTGCATTAACACTTGGCTGGACCTGGACCTGTGGCTTTATTCCGGTCATTTTTGGATTTACAGGTACCCCAATCGGCACATTTATTTTTTACTTCGGTGGTGGTGCACCGTCTGTCGTAGGCCTGTTTATGGTATTTCTGACATACCCGAAGGAACGAATTAAAGACTATTTCAAAAGATGCTTCAGCATAAAATATATGGGATGGAAGTGGCCACTCATTGTAGTTATCGCCTTTTCACTAATATCGGCTATAAGTATTTATATTGGGGTAGGACAATTAGGCTATGATATGCCCGGCATGGATTTTATTCATGTGATTATCGGAAATCCGTTAATGCTCCCTTTGGTTATTCTGATATCAATTGTATCCGGGCCGCTGAACGAGGAATTTGGATGGCGTGGATATGCATTAGATAAACTTCTGGTACGGTTTGGCTTTTTGAAGGCTTCGCTGATTCTTGGTTTTGCCTGGGCAATCTGGCATCTTCCATGGTACTTTACACCCGGACAGGCCCAGTACAACTTGTTGCAGGATTCCGTGTTTGATGCAGTTATGTACATACCAAGCGTGATGCTCCTTAGTATTTTTGTATCTTTTGTGTACATAAAAACAAAACGTAGTATACTTGCAGGAGCACTGGTACATATGCTCAGTAATCTGCTTGGAAGCCAATTGCTATCACCATATACCACGGAAATAAGCACGATTATCAGGTACGTGAAAAGCATCTTTTTTATAATCATTATGCTATATGTGATTTTTTCAAAAAAATTCAGACAGGAAGCTGCTGAACAGATTGCCGCAATTCAATAAAAGGATTTGAAAATGAACATTATAACAAGACAGGTTGAAGAACAACCACTCACAATCATAATTGAATATCCGAAATATAATGAATTTGTGTCCGGAGTTGTAAAAACAATCAAGAGCATAGATATGGAATTTTCTGCATCAGATGATGACAAGCAGATTCGTATACCGCTGTCGGAAATCTATTATTTTGAGATAGTAGAAAGAAAGATATTTATATACACTCAAAAAGAAGTTTATCGTTTGGCACTGACAACGACAGAACTGGAAGATATAACCAAGGGAAGCGATATTGTAAGAATATCCAGAACCTGTTTAATAAATATCCAGCACCTTAAAGGAATTAAGCAGATAAGGAACAGCCATCTGGAGGCTGAACTCGATAACTCTGAAAAACTGATTGTCTCAAGAAAATATTTGAAAGATATTAAACAAAGATTCTGATGGAGAACGATATGAAGAAAATTCTGAGAGATACATGTATTTTGGCTGCAATCATGATTTTAACCGTATTTATCTGCTCAATCATATGGTCAGGTATTACAGCTGAAATTCTGCTTGTTTTACTCTTGTTTATACTGGCTTTTTTAATTACTGGTGTAAATTATCTGTTAGACGAATACTTATGCCTGTCGATCATAAAAAGTTATATAGTCAAATACTTTGCTTCCACAGCACTTGTGCTGATTTTCGGATTTATTGCAGGATGGTTTTATCCAAGCAATTTCTGGATGGCATTCATTTATGTGGGAGTAGTTATGGCACTGACATATTTTGTTGATGAATACAAAATAAAAAAGGACGTGGCATACATAAACGATCGCATAAATGGCAGAAAGCAAGAATGATATTTCGCCGATTTTATGTAAGTGCTTTCTTGTGAAATGTGCAAGAATAACCAGTGGCATTTTTGTCAGGTTTTCACAAAGATACTTTCAAAATGCGGAATTGCGTTGACATTACTCTGGTTAGGGCATAATATGAACTCGTGCTCAGGAAAAAGGGCACGAGATACAAACAGGGGGTGGTCTATTGAATTCCGTTATCGGAATTATCGGCAGCTCACCTGGATATTCGAGACGTCTCGCAGATGCAATTAATTCTCGAAAGGACGTTGGGTATACAGCTGTCGCTTTTAAGGACATTGAGGAACTTTCACAGTTTCTTAAAACCAAGAATCTATCTGTTTTACTATCTGATCAAGAAGAACATTCGGATTTGCTTTCAAAACCGACTGCCTTCTGTCTTTTAACTAATGAGCCTGATGAAGAAACAGGCAGGACATCTATTTTCAAATTCCAAGCAGCATCAGCGATAATTAAATCAATTCTTTTACTGAATCCTGAAACGACCGGCGGGATAAACCATGTTTTTACGGTGTTTTCACCTTCGTCTGCAGAGAAGGCAGATGCCTACGCAGAGAAACTGGCAACAAAGTTGGCTCTTGAAGGCAGAACACTGTTTCTGTCCTGGGAGTATTTCGGGGGAAAAGGAAGAGAAGAGCAAGAACATTGCGGAAAGACCGTCAGTGATCTTTTATTTACTGCACGCAAAAATGAGGCGGGCATGAAAAAATTAATGACAGGTCTGGAAAAAAGAAATGGGTACGAGTATTTCTGCGGGACGGAATACTACGCTGACCTATGGCAATACTCGCCTGAAGAAATGGAAAGATTAGTGGAAATGTGCAAAAAACACGGAAATTACGAATATGTGGTGTTTTGTTGTGGCTTTTTTTCCGAGGGAGTAGAAGCACTAATGGGAAAAAGTGACGAGGTGATGTTAGTGCGAAGTACAGAAGAAAAAAGGGATGTGCGAATCGAGGACTTTTTGAGACAGATGAAGTATTCAGGTAAACATGGAATTTTGTCAAAAATAAAAGAGGTAACAGTATGACAACAGAGATTAAAAAGCATGTGCGAGACAGGGTTTTATCAAGCTTTGACTATTCGGAACAAATTACCGACGAAGCACTTATTGAGGAGATAGACAAGGTTGTTTCGGTGGAGGCCAGAACATCATTTCTGCCGGTTCAAGAAAGAGAGGAACTGCGAAATTCCATATACAACTCTATCAGAGGCCTTGATATCTTGGAGGAACTTCTTTGCAAGGAAGACATTACGGAAATAATGGTAAACGGCAACCGCAACATATTTCTTGAAAGTCACGGGACACTTACCAAGTGGGACAAATGTTTTGAGTCAGAAGAAAAATTGCAGGACATAATCCAGCAAATTGTCGCAGAGGCCAACAGGGTAGTTAATGAGTCGAGCCCCATTGTGGACGCGAGGCTTAAAGACGGATCTCGAGTAAATGTAATATTACCTCCGGTGGCACTTAATGGACCTATTGTGACAATACGAAAGTTTTCCAAGGACCCACTAACCATGGAGAAACTAGTGTCACTTGGAGCACTTTCCGAGGAGGCGGCAGAGGCACTGAGACGCCTGGTTCTTGCAAAATATAATGTGTTCGTATGTGGTGGAACAGGCTCCGGAAAAACCACATTCCTGAATGCTCTGTCTGATTTTATACCTCCGGATGAGAGAATCATAACAATCGAAGATTCCGCAGAACTTAAAATTACAAATATCAAAAATCTGGTTCGCCTGGAGGTGAGAAATCGAAACTCAGAGGGCTGCATGGAAGTGACGATACGAGACCTTATTCGAGCTGCACTGCGAATGCGCCCGGACAGAATTATCGTAGGAGAAATTCGAGGGGCTGAGGTGGTTGATATGCTTCAGGCTATGAATACCGGCCACGATGGTAGTCTTTCAACCGGTCATGGTAATTCTATACCGGATATGCTGGACAGAATGGAAACGATGATGCTTATGGGGGTTGAGGTGCCATTGATGGCCGCAAGAAAGCAGATTGCTTCCGCCGTGGATATTATGGTTCACTTGGGGCGATTGAGGGATGGCAGCAGAAAGGTGCTTGAAATATCAGAAGTGCTGGGAATCAATGATGGCGATATTGAATTAAATCCATTGTTTGTGTTCAAAGAGGATGAGGAGACAATTGACGGAGACAATCCTAAGAAAATACTGGGAGAGCTCAAACGAACAACGAATCCCTTTGTGCGACAGGGAAAGCTTAAGCGTGCCGGCATAAGGTGGATAGATTGAAAAAACGCAGGTTTACGGAGAAGACAGAAAAGATTTTCTATATTGCAGCAAGCATACTTATCTGTCTGATGACAATATGGTTGTTTTTTGATTTTGAAGCATGGGCTTTTTTACTGCTGTTACTTTCTCCTCTTATGGTAAAAAATATGCTGAAAAAGGCGGAAAGAAAAAGGAAGTGGGCACTGAATGTGGCGTTTTTGGATAGTCTTCAGTTTATGAAAAACGGACTTAATGCCGGATATTCGCCTGAGGGATGCGTTCGAGAAGCAAGGAAAGGACTTGAGAAATTATATGGTGATGATGCACGGATAACAAAGGAGTTTACCACGATGGAAGCCCAGATTTCCATGGGTATAACTATGGAGGAAGCTTTGATGGGATTTGCGAAAAGGTGTCAGGTTGAGGAAGTATCGACTTTTGCTGAGTTGTTCTCAATATTGAAGAGGACCGGCGGGGATCTGGATAAGGTTATTCAACAGACTACTTCCAATTTACGGGATCGGCTTGAATTGGCCAGAGAATTGAACATAGTCGTGGCTGAAAAACTAGGGGAGTTCAGACTTATGTGTGCGATTCCTTACGGAATTCTTTTGTACCTGAGATTGTGCGCACCTTCAATGTGCGAGCCATTGTATCACAACCTTCCGGGCTGCGTATTTATGTGTGGAATGCTGCTTTTATATATAGCGTGCATAGTGGCAGGAGAATGGATTATGAATAACAGGATGAGGGAATGATGCATATTTTTGAATGTATGATATCTGAAAACAGGGTTATTACAGCCATGTCCTTGTACCCTGGGAAAACACGGCAGGATGTAAAAAAAATTCTTGCGTCCGGACTTTCAAAACGCATAAAACTCACAGCACTTGGTGGTCTGCTGGTGCTTGGCAGTTTTTGGGGAATAGACCAGAAGACTCGGCAGGACTCGGATAACCCTTATATCATACGGCGTGGAGACATTAACGATGGTGACAAGGCGGTAGATATCACATTTACGTCGGAGCAAGGGGGAGAAGCTACGGAAAGGCTTATTATTGCACCTTATGAAATGACGGAGAGTGATATAGAACAGATGAATTCAGAAGTCTGTGAATACTTGGACGGAACTATTCTGGGAGAAAATTCAGGTTTTGACAGAATTATTTCTGACCTGACACTTGAAGCAGAACCGGAGGAGTATCCTGTTGTTATCGAGTGGAGCAGTGATACATCTGAAGTATTATCCGGGTATGGGATCGTAAATAATCAGCTGCTTCAGGAGCCTCGGGAGGTTCTGCTTAAAGGAAAGATATTTTATGGTGATGAATTCAGACTATATGAACGGAAGCTTACGGTTTTGCCGAAAGTCAGAAATGAAGAAGAACAAATGGCGTTATCGGGAATCCAGGAGCTAAAAAAGTTGGAAAGCGAAAACAGAAACGAAAGGCTGTTTTATATACCTGAAAAAGTTGGAACTGTTTCCGTAGTTCCTAAAGGTAAAACAAGGGTGTCACTTCTAGGAATAGGCATGGCTTTGGCAATGATACTGGTTGTGTACTCTTATAGTAACTTTTTCAGTTCCATGGAGACTAAGCGAAAGAGACGATTGGAGATTGCAGGTTATGATTACAAGGAGTTCTTGTCCAAACTATCGCTTTTGCTTTCAGCAGGGATGACGCTTCGTCTGGCGTGGAAAAAACTTGCGGTGGACTATTCAAAGGGACAAAAGAAAAAGAAGATGCTGGCTCAGAACCTTGCTGTATCTGAAAGAGAAATCCGGAATGGAGAACTTGAGCAGACTGTATACGAAAGGTTTGGAGAACGTATGGAGAATGTGGCGTATCAAAGGCTGGCACAGCTTTTGAACCAGCAGGTGACTAAGGGCGTCAGCAACCTTTCAGCGGCACTTGCAGCAGAACTAAAAGAGGTTGTTGGTAAAGAGAAGGAAAGTATAAAGGTCAGAGGCGAAGAAGCGGGAACAAAGCTATTGCTCCCCATGATGGGGATGCTTGTAATAGTGTTTGCAATACTTCTGATGCCGGCTTTTACATCATTTTAAGGGGGAAATTATGGAAGACAAAGAACAAAAGAAAGAAAAATTCAGAGTATCAGCAGTGGGTGTAATTGAGATTGTGCTGATTTTGGTGGTGCTTATTGCACTGATCTTGATTTTTAAGGATAACATTACTGAACTCGTTGAAAAATCATTTGCGAAAATAAATTCCAATGCAGGAAAGATTATTAAGTAAAAACAAAAGTGGAAGTATAACTGTATATTTGACCCTTGTGTTGCTTGTGATGTTAAGCTTTATTTTTACATCAATTGAAGCTTCCAGGATAACCGCATCAAAGGCATATCTGGCTATGCTGTCCCGGATGGCATCGGAGTCGCTGAAGGGGACATATTATTATCCTTTGTTTAACGAATATGGCCTTTTAGCCGTAGATAGCGGGTATGGAGACACTGAACAGAACCTTCCGTATATGGCAGATTGGCTTAACGAAAAAATAGAGACGCCAATTGAACAGACAGACGGAGGACTTTTAAAATTCGTTGATTTATATACGTGCGTGCTGAAAACTGAAGGACTTCAAGATAGCGAAGGCAGCGGGTTTGTAAAACAAATCAGAGAAAATGTTCTTTACGACAGTGCTGATCTGTTGATTTCCGCTTTTGTGGACAATCCGGATCTGGAAAACAGCAAGCCGGTTGCTGTGCTGCACGATAAACAGGAAGCGGCTATGAATTCGGCAAAAAAAGTGTCTGAGACCATTCTTAAACTAATGACACAGGTGGACGGAATAGGCACAACACGTAAAGGGCTGGATGTAAAAAGAGGCGATCTTTATTCTGTAGGGAGTTTTGTGAAGATATTTGGTGCCGTGAGTCCTGAGTATATGGCGTCTACATACGGGAATCTGAGAGTGTTCGGTGCTGTTGATGAGCATATTATCTATCCTCGAATAATCGGCCAGCAGCTGCTGAAGGATTTTGAAAAAATGACAACATTGAAAAAGCAGATTGCAGACCTGGAACGTATTATCCGGGAGCAGACTGACGAGATATCAGCTTTGAGTACAGAAGAACCACGAGATAATGAAAGAATTGATTTTTTGCTTTCTCAATATCTTGAAAATGTTGATGAAGTTGAGGGGTTAAGGAGTGTTTATAAGGAAACTGAGGGCAGAGCAATAGAAGGCTATGGGGTAATTAAAGAAGTGATAGAGATATCAAAAGGGGAAATAAATGTAGCTCTGCCCTTGGTTTCGCAACTGAAAGAAAAGCAAGAGGCAGCGGTACCCTCAGTTATGGAATATGAAAAAAGTGTGCGTGAAATTAAAAGCATGGGAACGGAATTACGTGAGTACTATCAGAGAGACATTGAGGGATTGAGAGGATTGATGGGAATGGAACCGGAGGGGTACGATACCTTTAAAATGATTCAGACCCTTAAATACGATCGTGATGTACTGAGTGGAGCGATGATGCCTCACTATGATGCTGAGAACCTGCCGCTGATGATAAGTCGCACTGAAATTGCAATCGATGCAGCGGAAAAGATTCATTATGACGGTTTACGATTCAATTATGGAAGAATTAATCTGGAAAAACATACAGGTTTTGATTTGGAGGAATATCTGAATTCTCTTATAGGAGGAGGAATTCTTGCCATGATTGGCGTTACAGACATTTCTGATAAGGAGATATCGGGGGAGGATCTTCCTTCGGGAACCCTTTCCGGAATAGGCGGCGGAAGCATAAAGTCTGCTATGGAAAGCGGAATGTCGTTCTTTAAGAATGCAGATTTTAAAGCGATTGTTGACTCAGCTATAAAAACTTGTTCAGATAGTTTTGTAACCGAGGTGTATCTTCAGAACAATTTCTCACACTACAAAAATCAAAGAGAAAATACAAAGATCTGCTATGAAAGAGAGTATGTACTGTGTGGCCACAAAACAGATGAGGCAAATCTTTCAGCAATGGCATTAAGATTTTTTGGACTGAGAATGGTTATGTCGCTGGCAGCGGTTCTTTCTGATTCGACCAGAACTATGCTGGCTGAGAGCCTTGCTGTAGCAATAGCAGGTATGACAGGCATTGCACCACTGTTGTATGCAATAAAATATCTGGTGCTGATTATCTGGGCTGTTGAGGAGGCTCTGGTGGAAGTTTGTGCCCTGTTCATGGGGAAAGCCGTTCCGATTTTCTGCAAATCCGGGCATGTGACTTTTGCTCAGCTTTTTCTTATGAATACAGTTCTGATAAGAACCATTGCGGAGTCCTTCAGTGGCTTTGGCGGGCCTAAATATACATCCTACATGACGTTTTTATCACTTTTTGAAAATGTGAACAAAAGGAATAACAGGTCAATGGATCTGATTCAAGAGAATATGAGGTTTCGATTCAGAGATAGCTTCCGAATTCGAAATTGTGTTACCAGAGCGGATTTTTTTGTAATGGCAACTCTCAAACAGAAGTTTGACACGGGCATATTTAAAGAGTCGGCATATGAACATCATTATAAAACAAGTATGAGTTATTAAAAAAAGTGTCGGATGTGTTCTGTTGTCTGTTCTAGATAACACCCCTTTCCATTAAACAAAATCCCATTTCTCCCGACAGGCGGTTTTCTGATAAATTTATTGGGTTAAGTTATGAATAGAACGGACAACAGAACACATTCATGCACAATGATGGCTTCATTTACTGTTGAAGCAACGCTGGCTTTTACACTGTTCTTTTTCACAGTATACATTTTCTGGCAGTGCTTTTTTCTTGTTTTATACGAAATGCGGGTCGCCGATAAGGTGGGCGAGGCATGCGTAAAAATGGAAAAATACGGATATGCAGAAAGAAAGCTCGCTGCCGAAGATGCCGAGTATATGGCAATTATGTATCTGCCGGTTTTATACCAGTGCGTGGATTCTATTGAAAACATAGGCAATAAAATAATATTGTGCACTAACAACGATGAAGGGACAGTACGTATCAGTGTAAGTTATGAGTTTAGGTGCAACGCTCCATTAATCCGTACGGTTACAATTCCGGTAAAACAGGTATTTGAAACTTATCCATTTATTGGCATTTATGATGCTGACAAGCTGGCTGAAGATGAATCCGAAGAAGATGAATCCGAGAAGTACTATATTACGAAAAGTGGATCTGTGTATCACATGTCAAAGAACTGCACGTATCTGAGAATGAACGTCACGGCTTGTGATGAAAATCTTGTTCTGACAAAGAGAAACAACGATGGTTGCAAGTATTATGAATGTACGAAATGCAATGATGGGAAACACAGCGGGCAAGTATATATAACTGAATATGGTGACAGATATCATTATTCCCTTTCGTGTACCGGAATTCATAGGGATTATATAGAAACGGATAAAGAAGGTGTTGCCGGCAGAAAACCTTGCAGCAAATGTGGAAAGAAGGAAAACTGATGACAAAGACGGATATATTGGCGATAAGTTGTATAGCGACGTCGCTCACAATATTTTCGATTATCGATATACGTAGACGTAGCATTAATATAGCTGCAATCATCGTATTTTTAGCATTAATGGTGGTATTGGCTATCTTAGGCCCTAATGATGTGAAAAGGATTCTTCTCGGCATAATTCCGGGAGCTGTGACAGTGCTGCTTGCAATCGCATCAAGGGGCAAGGTTGGTATAGGCGATGGAATAATATTATCCGGGATTGGATTATGGTGTGGTTTACAAGAAACATTAAGCATTTACTTTGTAAGCTTACTGATATGTTCTGCAGTAGGCGTGTTTATGATGATAGGAAAGAAGGCATCCATAAAAACAGAACTGCCTTTTCTGCCGTTCTTACTGGTAGGGTATCTGGCCTGCACTGTTTCAAAAGGATTGCTGAAAATCGTCTGAATGCCGCGTATACAATTGAGGCAACTTTTGTAATGGGTATTATCGTCATTATTATATTTTTGATGATAACCCGAACATTGACGTTTTATACAGAAACATCGGAAATGGCGGAGAAGTGCATAAAGAATGCAAACAAAGTGAATGATACGATTAAGCTGATGAGAATAGAACGGCTGGTTGGGAAATTAATTTTTGATTGAAAGGGATCAGAATATATGGAAGGAACTTTGGGGGCTGTTTATGAAAAGGAATGGATGGAAAGCTATGTGAAAATTCCATATGAGCTTACCGAAGATGGAGAGACTGATGAAAGAATGATTTTTTACGCGAAACCAGAGGGCTTTTTGAGCGTTGAACACATTGTTAATGATGGAATCGAATATTGCAGGTACAAAATAACAGGAAAAAAGTCGTTAACAGCAATGTTTCAGTCATTACCCTTGAAAGAATGGCATATAAAACGAATTCTTGAATCGCTTATTGAGGTGGTGGAGAATGCTAAAGAACATCTGCTGGCAGAGGATAACATAGTTCTCATGCCGGAATATACGTATGTTAATATAAATGACTACTCTGCTGAGTTTATGTATCTTCCTGACTACGGCAGACCATTGAAGGAAAGTATAGAAAGCTTTCTGGAATATCTTCTGAACAGAGTTGATTATGATGATAAGAAAGCGGTGGAGATGATTTATGACTGCTATGTCTTAGTGATGAAAGAATCCGGAGGCTTGCAGCAAATGAAGGAACGACTGAATGAGAACACTAAGCCTACACAGAATATTTTGCAGGGACAGAACGATCAAGTGATTCCTAAAAGGTTTGAAGAAATAAAGCAGCCGATAGAATCATTTAGTTGGGAAAGTCTGGAAAAAGACGAAGAGGATTACGAAGAAAAAGGGATGGGGTTTACGGAGTGGATCAGAAAACTATTTAAACATCGAGAGATACCTAAAGTTCCCATCGTCGCGGATAACGACTGCAATTCGGAGTATAATGCTCCGATGAACAGTATTCCTATACAGGAGGAAAGTCCTACGGTGTTTTTGGCCCAGAAGAAGATTGGAGCGACACCATATCTTCTTTCGATTTCGGACGGAAGTGTTGTACGACTGAGCACGTCGCCCTTCTGTATAGGAACTATAAAGGGCTCTAATGGGTACAACCTGAATCGCGAAGGGGTCAGTCGATTACATGCCAGATTATATAAAAATCATGATGGGTGGAAGGTTGCAGATCTGAACAGTACAAACGGTACTTTTGTGAATGAACAGGAGGTTTTTCCCGGGAAGGACGTGTCACTTTACAACAACGATAAAATCAGGTTCGCGGCAGAGGAATATATTTATAAAGAGGGGAAATAACGTTTGACAAAAACGATGAAATTGTGGTAACTTTTTGAGGAAATCGGAGTGACTTTTTCTGTTTTGAAAGGAGCAGTTTATGGAAGACGAGATTATCGAAAAAAGAGCCTGCGACGAAATCATAGACATTATTCTGAGCAATCTTTCAGACGATGAGATACGTGAGAAATTAGGCGATTACCATAACAACGATATAGCAGAAGCACTCCCTGAACTTACTGTTGAGCAGAGACAGAAGTTATACCGCATTTTGGGTATTGAACTTGTTTCAGAAATCTTCACATATCTTGATGATGTTTCGGTATATCTGGAAGAAATCGGCGTAGAAAAGGCTGCTGATGTCATCGAGAACATGGATGCCGACGATGCGGTAGATGTTCTTGAGGAAATTGAGGACGAAGAAAAACGAGATGCCATCATTTCCCTCATGGAGCCTGAGGCAGCAGAGGATATTCGACTCATTAAATCATATGAGGATGATGAAATCGGTAGTATGATGACCACAAACTATGTGGTTGTAAGCCGAAACTCAGATATTAAGCAGGCGATGCGGTCGATGATTGAGCAGGCCGGCGAAAATGACAACATTAATACAATATATGTTGTTGATGAGGAAGAAAAGTATTATGGTGCCATCGAGCTCAGAGATCTGATTATAGCCAGAACAGAAGTAGTATTGGACGATATAACAAGTACTGCATATCCTAGTCTTGATGCACATGAAAAGATTTCTGATGTTATTGAAAAACTTAAGGATTACGCCGAGGACTCTATTCCGGTACTGGATGAAAATAATAGGATTATAGGTGTTATCACTTCAACAGATATCGTAGAAGCTATCGATAGTGAGATGAGCGATGACTACGCCAAGCTGGCCGGTCTTGCTTCGGAAGAAGAACTTAGCGAAAGCCTTGGAATGAGTATAAAGAAGAGACTTCCTTGGCTGGTATTGCTGCTGGGGTTGGGAATTCTCGTTTCAACGGTTGCGGGAATGTTTGAGGAAATAGTGAGAGAGGTTGCTGTTGTTGTTTGCTTCCAGTCACTTATTCTTGGTATGGCCGGTAACGTAGGTACGCAGTCACTTGCTGTTACAATTCGAGTCCTTATGGACGAAAACATTTCCGGAAAAGAGAAGTTCTTGTTTGTGCTTAAGGAAATGAAGGTTGGTTTCTGCAATGGTTTTGTACTTGGCCTGCTATCGGTTCTGGTCGCCGGGCTTTATATGCATTTCTTAAAGGCAGCGGATTGGGGATACGCTTTTTCAGTGTCCGGTTGTGTAGGAATTTCGATTATTCTTGCAATGGTTATTTCGAGCCTTATGGGAACTGTCATTCCTATGTTTTTCCATAAAATCAAAGTCGATCCTGCGGTTGCTTCCGGCCCCTTGATTTCAACAGTTAATGACCTTGTAGCGGTTGTAACATATTATAGTATGGCTAACCTTTTGCTTATCCAGCTTTTGGGCATATAATGGACATAACTATTGACTTATAGAGGGTTATGTGATAGCATAAACCAAAGTTTTGATTTACATATTTTTGAATATAAAGGAGAAAAAATCATGAAAAGAATAAAGACTCTTGAGACACGTAAGCTTTGCGAGACAGCAAAGAAGGGCGGCTGTGGTGAGTGCCAGACATCTTGCCAGTCAGCATGCAAGACAAGCTGTGGCGTAGCAAATCAGAAGTGCGAGAACAAGAAGAACAAGTAATTAAAGCAAACAGCTTAGCCGTCATTATTATGACGGCTTTTTTATCGATATAGATTTTGGTGTTTGAAAAGAGGTAATTCATGGTACATCAGTACAAACTTAATGGACAGAATATTGTTTTGGATACCTGCAGCGGATCGGTGCATGTGGTTGATGAGGTGGCATACGACCTTATTGCCCTTTATCCCGGTGACAGGGACGAGGATCCTTCCGATGAGGAAGTTGCAAAGATAATTGCTAAGGTGAGTGAGAAGTATCCTGACGTCCCGAAAGAAGAGATGGCAGAATGCGTAGAGGATATTAAGTCCCTTAAGGAAGGTGGGGCATTATATACAAAAGATACATATGCCCCGATGGCAGGCGAGTTCAAGGAAAGATCAAAGGTTGTTAAGGCACTGTGTCTCCATGTGGCACATACCTGCAATCTTAATTGTTCATATTGCTTTGCAAGTCAGGGAAAGTATAAGGGAGAGCGTGCACTTATGTCCTTCGAAGTGGGAAAGCGTGCACTGGATTTTCTTATTGAAAATTCCGGAACAAGAACAAACCTTGAGGTGGATTTCTTTGGCGGCGAGCCACTGATGAACTGGCAGGTAGTTAAGGATCTTGTTACATATGCGAGAAGCATTGAAAAGGAAAAGCACAAAAATTTCCGTTTCACACTTACCACAAACGGCATGCTCATAGACGATGAGGTTATTGATTTCTGCAATAAGGAAATGAGCAACATAGTACTTAGTCTGGATGGTCGTAAGGAAGTCCATGACAGGACTCGTGTTGATTATAGCGGGAACGGAAGCTGGGAGAAGATTGTGCCGAAGTTCCAGAAGTTTGTAGAGGCACGTGGCGGAAAGAACTACTATATGCGCGGAACCTTTACGCACGCAAACCCTGACTTTACTGAAGATATACAGACAATGCTTGACCTCGGATTTAATGAACTCAGTATGGAACCGGTAGTTTGTGCTCCTACTGATGCTGCAGCCCTTACTGAGGAAGATATGCCTGTTCTTTTTGAACAATATGAGAAGCTGGCCAATATGATGATTCAGCGTAAGAAAGAGGGAAGACCTTTCACGTTCTATCATTATATGCTTGACTTAAAGGAAGGTCCTTGCATTTATAAGAGAATATCCGGATGCGGATCCGGAACTGAGTATATGGCTGTAACTCCTTGGGGAGATCTGTACCCTTGCCACCAGTTCGTAGGTGATGACAAATATAAACTTGGCGACATATGGAAGGGCGTAGAGAACGAGGCACTTCGCGATGAGTTTAAGGCTTGTAATGCCTATGCAAGACCTGAGTGTGCTGATTGTTGGGCAAAACTGTATTGTTCCGGAGGCTGTGCGGCAAATGCATTACATGCCAGCGGCTCAATCCGTGGTATTTATAAATATGGCTGCGAACTTTTCAAAAAGCGTATTGAATGCGCAATAATGATGCAGGTTGCAGAAGAGTTTGAAGAAGAGTAAATATGAATACACCTATTTTTGATTTTGTAAAAGCATACTCCGAAAAAGAAAATCATAGGCTTCATATGCCGGGGCATAAGGGGCAGACTTTGCTTGGACCGGAAGGACTTGACATTACAGAAATCAAAGGGGCTGACTCATTATATGAGGCGGCTTCAGTTATAGCGGAAAGTGAAAAAAATGCGGCTGAACTTTTTGGTTCAGGCCGCACCTTTTATTCTACAGAAGGATCATCACAGTGCATTAAGGCGATGCTTTATCTTGTAACCCAAGGTAGAACAGAAGGAAAACGTCCCGTAATAATTGCAGCCAGAAATGCACACAGAGCATTTTTAAGTGGTGCCGCACTTTTGGATATAGATATTTGCTGGCTTTGGCCGGAAGGGGACGAAAGCAGCCTATGCTCCGGAGACTACAGTGCTGAAGCATTGGAAAACAAGATAAATTCTGTTAAGCAGGCCGGTAAGAACCTTTGTGGCGTTTATGTGACCAGCCCGGATTACTTGGGCAAAATGCTACCACTTAAAGAATTCAGCAAAATCTGCAGAGGGTATGATATCCCCCTTATGGTGGATAATGCCCACGGAGCATATCTCCATTTTCTTGATACACCAAAACATCCAATGGATTATTATATAGATATGTGCTGCGATTCTGCACATAAAACCTTATCTGCCCTTACAGGTGGAGCCTACCTTCACATTTCATCAACAGCGGCAGAAAAGTATCAGACCAACGCAAAAGCGGCAATGCTTCTTTTTGGCTCTACTAGTCCATCCTACCTGACATTATGTTCATTGGATTTATGCAATAAAGAGCTTGACGGCGACTTTTCTGAAAGACTGGAAAAGTGCTGCGAGGAAACCGAGCGGACAAAGAAAATGCTCGAAGCAGAGGGATATGTGATTTATGGGGACGAACCCTGCAAGCTGACAATTGATTTACGGGCAAGTGGCCTTGATTCCGAAAAGATTGCAGAGGGACTCAGAAAAAAACACATAGAACCCGAATATGTTGATCGAGACTATATTGTGTTTATGTTTTCTGCTTATAGCAACAAAAAGGATTATACGGCCCTGGCTGATGCATTGACGAAATTAAAAAATAAATGTAAAGCTGATACAGAAGCAGAACAAGAAGCGAGTAAGGCGTTCTTTGTAAATGTGCACCCGACACAGGAAGTGTCACTAAAAGAAGCAATCACATCTGAATTTGAAATCATAAAAACCGAAGATAGCGAAGGCAGAATTGTATCACAGCCCGACTTTTCATGCCCTCCGGCAGTCTGCATATGTGCTCCTGGTGAACGAATCAACCGGGAAGCAAAGGTACTGATGGAGTACTACAACCATGAAAACGTATGTGTTATCAAAGAGAAGCCTTCAGCAATAAGAAAAAACACATCAGAACTGATAGCATATGTTGACGGAAGCTTCGACGCATCGGCAAATAAGTACTCCTATGGGTGTGTGCTACTTGTTGAGACGGATAAAGGAAACGAAGAAGTGGTGACAAAACTTTCCGGATCGGGAGAAGATCCTGACGTGGCAAAAATAAGAAACGTTGCAGGAGAAATGCTGGGAGCGATGAATGCAATTAAATGGGCCAAGTCGAACGGGTATCATTCTGTTGATATACGATATGATTATATGGGCATTGAAATGTGGGCAACCGGAAAATGGAAAGCAAACAATGAATATACCAAAAGCTATGCCCGATATATGAAACAAGCATCGAGGGATATAGAAATAAAATACAAAAAAATAGCCGCTCATACAGGAAATACATACAACGAAATGGCTGATAAGCTGGCGAAAGGCGCTCTGTAAGCGGGTTTCAAGCGTTTTCAAAATTTTTTTGAAAAAGATGAAAAAAGTTGTTGACAAACTCTTTTTTCGGTGGTATCCTAATCGAGCGCCTTGCA
>JAKSRZ010000119.1 GCA_024403375.1 Lachnospiraceae bacterium | reverse complement strand
CGAAGCCTACAGCAACGCCAAAGCCTACGGCTACTCCTACTCCTGCGGTATCTCATGTTTCTGTATCATCAAGCAGATACGTTATTGACGCCGGGTTGAGTAAGAAGATTGCAAGAGAAGTCCAGGTGGAGGAGAATAGTTACGATTACGAGATTTTGCCTGACGCACATAATACCGGGGCAAGTGGCAATCTTAAAGTGGCAGGATTGGGGCAGCTTGTTGCGGGAATTCAGTTATCGATAGATGATAGTGGCAAAGCCAACGCTTTGAACTTTTCCAGCAGCAGCAATTTAAGCAAACTCACAGGAACTGCAGTTATTGAGGGGTATGACTTCTCTGATAATGACTTTGTTGTCATATATGAGATGTTTGCTAAAGATGGGGCGAGAATTCTGTTCAGAAACTGCAAATTCGCAGGATTTAAGCGTGGTCTGGCAGTTGGAAAGCCTTATATTGAGTTTGAAAATTGTACCTTTGACAGTTTTACAGGATCGGATGCAAGCTTCAGCAAGTGCTATTTTAAGAACGTAAGCCTGAACGATGTAAAAGCGGCAAAAAATGTTACAATAAGCGGCTGCTGTTTTGCAGACGGATCACATGCAGTCAGCTTCTACGACAAGGATAAGAACCTTCGTGTGGGCTCTGTGTGGAAGGATAATGAATATACATATTTTACTGTATTAAATTACACCGGCAGCGATAGAAAACTTGTTGTTTTAACTGATGCGGAAAAGTGTGAATATACCATTTCGGCAAGTGCAAAAACAACAGATATAAAGCTTAAGGGACAGAAAAAGATCATCCTTTGCTACGATGAGACATTACCTGAAATGGTTATACAGATTCGTTGCTACAACGAAACAGGAAAGGAAATCTGGCTTTCCAAGGCATTAGCACAGGAATTATTCGGAAAATAGCCATTTGTTTATAGTTCCTTTATAGTTTGAAGGGGCATGATGGGTTGATGAATTCTTGCGTAGATGTTATAATATCCAAGATATAGACGGCCTATGGTCGGGGGATAATTCTTTCGTTAAGGAGACTGGAATGAAGAAAGATAAAACAAAAGACGAACGCACAGAACGTGTAGAACGTATGGACGGTGATGGTCGTAAGAAGAAAACCTGGCTGGGAATTCTTCTTATTGTGCTGGAAGTCATTGTTATTATTGTTCTGGCAATTATATTAATTAATCAGAAAAAGCGTAATGATGCAGATGAAGATAAGAAGCAGCAGGAAGCTCAGGAACAGTATCATCAGATAGAGGAAAATAAGGCACAGGTTGCCTTGGCAAACTATCTGTACATAAACGAGGTTAACAAGAGCGGTGATGTTGAAATCTTCAATAACTCAGCATTTAATTCGGAGTTTAATGAAGAGTGTGCTCTTTATGTGAATGGTGAGAAGTGCATCGTATACGAGGGCTCAATCAAGTCCAAGGGAGTTGTGTCTGCCAACTGCGGAAAGACTCTTAAGAAGGGTGATTACCTTGTTCTTTACTATGGTAACGACATTTGTGATTCACTTTTCCTTCCTGACATGATTGATGGTGCATCATATGGCAGAAATTCAGATAATCTGTATGTTTATGCATACCTTGAGTCAAGCATAGGCGAGGGTAATGATGGTAAGGCTGTAATGATTCTGGACAATCCTTACATTTCTGCTCCCAGCGGCTTTTATGATGATGCCTTTGAGCTGTATGTTTTTAAGAAAGATGATCAGAAGGTTTATTATACTTTAGATGGAACAGAGCCTACACTTGAATCCAAGTGCTATGAAGGACCTATCCGTATTACAAATGTTTCCGGTCAGGATAACAAGTATTCTGCAATTGCGGACGCATCTGTAGTAGATGGTATCCCTTCTTCAGACGTTGACAAATGTGTATGCCTTCGTCTTTGTGCTATCACTGATGAAGGAAAGAAGGGCAAGGAAATTACAGGCAATTTCTTTGTTGGATATTCCACAAAGACAGCCTTCAAGAACATTCCTACTCTTACACTCATAACTGATCCTGACAGCATGTTTGACTACTTCGAAGGTGGTTACGTTCTTGGTCGTGCTTATGAAGACGCTATTGCAAGAGGAAACAACGGCAACAACGCTGCAGCAGCAGACTACTATATGGGCTGGGAGTCCAAGGGACGTCTTGAATTCTATGAGGACAATAAGACACTCAGTGCAATGACAGATGTAACATTCTCAGTTAAGACCGACAATGCTACAGACTATTCACAGAAGACACTTAAGGTGCAGATTGGTAAGGGTGACGGCCTTGACAATACAAGCATGAGCAAGTATCTCCACGGCACATCCAATACATTCTTACTGGATGCATCAGGTTTCGATAACACATACAAATTGAGAGACCTTCTTGCAAATGATCTGCTTAGCGAAACAGCAGTTCTTACACGTGAGATTACCCCCGTTTCTGTATTCATTGATGGCGAATACTGGGGAATCTACTGCATGCAGGATTACTACGATAAGGACTATCTCTCTGCGAAACTTGGAATTGCAAAGAACAACATTGCACTTGCAGATTCCGATACAGAGAATGACCTTTATGAGGATGACATCGTACTTTATTACGAGCTTTATGATGCCGTTGTAAATCATGACCTGACAATTCCCGAGAACTATGAGAAGGTTAAGAGCATGATGGATATCCAGAGCTTCCTTGATTGCTTCTGCTCACATATCTACATTGGCGATTCAGAGTACCCGCTTGATGACGATTATGTATGGCGTTCAAAGACAGTAGGAACAGCTGAAGGAGAAGACGGTAAGTGGCATTGGGCATTTGGAAATGCAGATAACTCCATGAAGATTTCCAAGGTTACAAACTTCTCTGTTGACACATACCTCAGACCTCAGGTTGCAGGCGATGAATTCCTCCTTGCTCTCATGAGAAATGAAGAATTCAACAAGCAGTTCGTTGATACCATCACAAGAATGGGCGAGGAAGTCTTCGCTCCCGAAAAGGTTGAAACCTGGCTGGCTGATGCAGTAAATGAACTCAGCAAGGCAATTATCAGAACATCATTAAGATTCGGTGTTACTATTACAGATACTTCAGTCAGCAACCAGGCAGCACTCATTCAGAAATTCTTTAACGAGAGAGCATACTACATAAATATTTATACTCAGGAATTCTCTGAAGAATGCTTAAGGCGAGAGTTTGTTCTTGCGGAAGAACCTGTGGTTTCTGAAGCAAACGAAGACGCAAAAGATGCTTCAAGTGAAGAGAAAGACGCAGAGGCTGATAACGGCTCCGGAATCGAAGTTGAAGCAGAAAGCGAAAAGAAGGACTGATTTAGCTATAGATTATAGTTTTTGGGGGATATATAGTGGACATATTTTATAAGGATTTGGGAGAACTGGTTTTAAGCTCTTTGGAAAACAGAAAGCCAAACCTTCAGGGCGAAAAGCCGGACTATTCCAAACTTCTCAATATTGCCTACATGCATCATATGGGACAGCTCTTACTGGTACCTGCACTGAACAGCTGGAACTGGAGCGAACAGGACACCGCAAATCTTAAAAAGCAGATTATGGGCGGAATGTTCGGCACAGCAAAGCTGGACGTAGTACAGAAGCAGCTGGAGAAAGAGTTCGAGGAAAATGGCGTAAAATTCCTCATGATGAAGGGTTCTGTTATTAAGTATATTTATCCAAAGCAGGAACTTCGTGAAATGGGAGACATCGACCTTCTGGTTTATCCCGAAAGCTTTCCGAAAGCGGAAGAAGTGCTGGAAACATTGGGCTATGTTGTTGTTGAGGACGTTAAACAGCACAAAGTGTATAAGTCGCCGGGCGGTGTATGCGTTGAAGCGCATCACACAATGTGTGACCGCACGACAGACAAAAAAATGTATGAGTATTTCTGCGATTACTCCAAACATAAGCTTAAAGACGGCAAAAAATATACATACGAAATGACCAATGAGGATTTTTATGTATATTTGATGGCACATATGGCTCGTCACTTTTATGTGAAGGGCTGTGGAATCCGCAACCTTGTTGACATATATATTTACGACAAAGTATACGGAAAGCAGCTGAACAGAGCGTATGTGGAGCAGGAATTAAATAAAATTGGCATACTCGACTATACAAAGCAGATGGAAAAGCTGACTGCAATATGGCTTAAAGGTCAAGAAACTGCCGAGGTATATGATAATATATTTGAGTATATGCTGGATGGTGGAAGCTACGGCCATGACTACAACGGCTTCTGGAATCGCTTTTCCAAGGTGGATCCTCAGAAGGAGAACAAGTTCCAGCTGAAGCTTTGGTACTACTTCCCGCCCCTCACTTATATGAGCGAAAAGTACCCATTTTTGGAGAAAGCACCTGCGTGCCTTCCTTTCTTCTGGGTGAAAAGAGTATTCGATTCCCTGTTTGCGTCAAAGAAAGTAAGACAGAGCAAGGAAGAAAGACGAGAACATGTTCAGAATGTAGATGAAAATACAATTCGAAAGATGAGCGAAATCTACAGAAGCATGAATTTCAGATTTACATCAAGATAATCAAAGCCGGAGTTATGCTCCGGCTTATTTAGAAGGTGGATTATGGTTAGTGTAATTGGCTTCTTAAAAGAGAACAGATACAAAAAGTGGACGATTCTGGCATACCTCTATTCCTTGGAATTCCGCATGAAAATCAAATTTATTAAGCCGGATAAGCTTAAGAAAGATTGGGGAGTTCGCGGAGAAGAATCTCCCGAAGATGAAACAAAAGAAAATTACTACATTGCCAG
>JAKSRZ010000118.1 GCA_024403375.1 Lachnospiraceae bacterium | reverse complement strand
AACGTCAAGATCCAATGTATAGGATTCATCTGGAGCAGGAGTTGGAGTAATATTTGCATCTTTTCCATATGCAACCAGGCCAATAATGCATAGTATCAAAACGACAATTACGACTATAATATTTTTCTTTGAGTGTGTATTTTTCTTCGCAATCTTCATAAAGTTCGCGTTCTCCTTTATGTTCGCATCTTAAATAATAGCGTTTTTCATATTTTTTTCAAGCTATGCATTTACTTTGAATTCATCCCATGAATCACATTGTCCCACGCCGTCCTGACGCCGATTTGCAAATATACGTTTTTTGGTGTATACAGAAAATACAGACACAAAATATAGTATTTAAGAGGAGAAACAGATGCACTTAAAAAAGCAGAGATCAACAGTAACAACAAGAGAACATCAGTACATCGTATTAACATTGATAGAATATATCGTGCTTGCGGCACTTGCCCTTGCAATTAAAACATTTTTTGATAGTCTATATACAAACAGCCTCGCATCCTGTCTTATGTTCTCACCGATACCATTCAGAATGCTTGGTACCTATGCCGAAAGAGTATATAAGGAAGGGAAGAAGTCATACAGGGAACACTTCCAATGCATTATGGCAACACCCCTCCTGTTCCTGTACACTGTTATAGGAGCTGCCGTCATCGCACTTCCCATGTCAGTGCTCATGAGAATGATACCGGAGATAGTGATTCAGTCGGCGTTGTTCGGATTCCTTGTTGTAGCATTTATTGTGTACATCGTATCAAGAAAGCGTTACCTAAAAATAGATAAGCAGCACAGTACAGAGGGAGGTGGCCTTTGTGAACCCACAGGAAGAGAAAGTTTATAGTCAAATATGCAAAGAATTTATCCAACCTATAACCGCAGAACAAAAAGAAGTATGGGAGCTCTGGAGAAAGCGTGCGGCTGAAAGAAACGAATATGCTCATGAAAACGCACCAACAAAGGAAGAAATCAAATACAAGGAGAAGACCTCTGAGTGTTTTTGTTCTGTAGCGGTATTTAACTTTATATTCTTCTTCCCTATTCATCTGCTCGGCTACTACAGAAACGCCGACTACGGACTTGCCCCCCTTTCGATACTGACAATACTTTTATGCAGCTCCACAATCATTCCGAAGCTGATACACAAAAGGAAAGATAAGAATACCGCCATATGGTTCTTCAAATATATTGGCGTGTCAGTTGTCTGGTTCTTTGTTATGAGACTTCCGTTTCTTAACGAAACCGAAGTGATGAGAAATATTGCGCGGGCAATCAATAACGTGGCTCCGCCTTTATATGTGGTAATTATTACAGCTATCGCGTCCGTGGTTATGTCATTTATAACATACTTAAAATTCCAAAGAAATAAAGAATTTGGCGATTTCTATAAATCCTGGGCTAAGACGAATGCGTTTTTTGATTGGTTGTCAGAAAATAAGGATATATACCTCGCAGGTACTGACGACGAAAATCCGGATATCAGAGAAGCCGAACACTTATTATGTTTCATTCAAGGGGGCTTTTTACGCAACTGCTCGTTTACTGAAATTGATGAAAACGGAGAAGTATATGAGCTGTCACAGGATGTAGTGGAATCCATAGATAATAAAATTCTTGAAGAATACGAAATTAACGATGAATTAGTAGAGCAAATAGAAAAAGGAGTATAAGGCAAAAATAAGACAGCCGCATTACAATAGCGCGACTGACTTGTGATTAGGTGTAAATAACTTCTGAAGAAACAGGGTTGCTGTATCGGGATGAACCGCTTGACATGCTGACCGCGGCTATATGTTCAATCGGAATGTTAAGGTTCTCGTTGGCTTCAGGATTGTAATTTTTGATGATGTCCTGAATGTCTTCACCGAGAGCTTTAGCAATCTCTATCTGAGCTCGTACCTGTCTACCGGCACGAGCAGCATCAATCTGCTTAGCGTAGCTCAGGGCGGCTTCATGCGCGGAAGTTCTGTAATGATCACGTTCAAGCCTATCATCAAGGGATAGTTCAGTAACGCCGGAAGCCTCTTCCGCAACATTACTTAAGTAGCTGTATGCTGCGTCCGTTCGATGAGCAAGAAGGTTAGTTGCTTCAAGCTTAATAGCCTCATCATAAGCTTTCGTAGTAAATTCAGTGCCCTTCATCTTTTCACGTGCTCTGCTGTCTATAATAACGGCATCTTTTGGTGTAAATATACCGCCTTTCTCAAACTTGAGACCACCGCTTCTGCTGATACCTGATGAAGCGGTTTTGGAAGATAGATTAGCCGCTTGAGAATATGCAGTATCACAAGTATTGTTTTCTCCATTAGCATTGCCAAATCCGTACTCCTGTGCCTCAACAGCCTCGACAAAATTTCCTGCAGCGTTTTTTATCTGAGGACCCTTAGCATAGATACCACTTCCTGCGTAATAGACGGCGGAACCCGCTGCCGCTCCTGTAGCAGAACCTACTGAACCGCCAACCATGCTTCCGTGAGCCATACCTTCAGGACTCATTGTAAGTCCTGCACCTATTGCGCCACCGGTAATAGTACCGATAGTACCGGCACCAACGGCACCAACAGTTTTAAGGCCGCCCTTAATTCCTGTACGTATAGCGGTTTCTCTTGCAAGCTGTGCTTTCTTCTCAAACGAAAGACCACGTGCAATATCGGGATCTTGCCAGTTTTTGTAATTTGCAAATTCGTCTGTCGAACCTCTTTCCTTAAGAGGATCGGATGCTTTTCCGGTTTCGGGAGCACTAATCTTTGACAAACCACCCTCTCCGAACTGGGACGGATGTTCTTTACCAAGAGCCTCATAAGTCTTGGCCTTATCCATGTTACCCTTAACTTCTCTTGCGGTATCAACACCACTCTTAATAATCTGTCCGCCGTTACGAACGATTCCGGAAGCAAGGGCGAGACCTGCACCGCCGAGTGCGGCAGCGGCATCACCGAGAGAACCGGCATTAACACCGAGAACGCCGAAGAATACTTTTCTTGCCTTCATCATCATCAGCATACAGATCAATGCTATCCATGTGTAGGTCTTGGAACCGACAGAACCCGAGGCTGTCTGAGAAGATAATCCGGAGAAATAACAGGGTAACATATACAGTATTCCATCAAAGAAAGGAACAATGAGAAGTCCAAGGACGTTTCTCCCCCATTCCTTGAAAACACCCATATCGGTAACGCCCTTAATGCAAATAAACGGGAAAGAAATGAAATAAATCATTATTTCCAAAGCCATACCGATGTAAATAGCACAGAAAGCAACCTGCATTACAACAGCCATAAGATAGAGAATTGCGTCAAGTGCCGACTTGGAATCCAGAGCCATCTGTGAAAAACCACTGACAATACCGCCGTCTGCGCTAAAGTTAGCTATTTTTGAGGCAAGTATGTTGTGCAGCACAAGGTCTCTTATATACTGTACAAGTTCAAACAGGTACGGCATAAACATAATAAGAGCAAGGGTTATGAATACGTTCTTTAACAGAACGGCAAACTTTTCAAAGCCCTCTCTTCCGTTCTGGAACACCATACATGCAAGCTGAAAGAAAGTAAGCAATGCTATAAACAAGTATGCGTAAGTGCGTACCTTGGAATAGATACCGCCTGCAACCACGCCGTAAGGATTCCCTGTTTCAAGCTCAAATGTATAAGGAGCAATGACGACTCGGTCCTCACCATTTCCGACAACGATTCCGTTTCCGGCAACTCTGCCGAAGATAGCCGTCTCAATGCTCATACCGGCATTTACTACTAATGAATTCAGCTTTGTAGCCATATCACGAAGCAGTTCCGACAGATTCTTTTCAAACCATCCGGGATCGTTCTTCGTTGTTCGGGCAGCGGCTTCGACGTCGAGCTTAGGTTCACCATACATAGGATCACCTACTGTGTCGATGAGACCTTCCGATTCAACGTGATCCCAGTATGCGGATGGCAGTGAGTTAATATGTCCCCTTAATCCGAACATCCATGCCGTCAGGTTTGATACCTTCCAGGCATTAACTGCCGCTGAAAAGCTACGGGAAGAACGCATCTTGGTAATAAGAGTGTCCGGGATTTCAACGCCGTAATCCTCGATGAACATGTTGGACAGATCCATATAGGCGTCGTTACGTCCGACCTTGTTAGGCGGATATTTATCAGGCCACAGCCTCTGCATTTCTGCAATGGTTGCATCTGCTGACCAGCTCGTTGTCTTTTCAGTGTTTAACTTCGTATTAACAACGATACTGCCCAGACCGATACGGGTGAGAAACCTTGCAAGGAAGTTACCATTGTTGCCGCCGTCATAACCGACGTCCTCCACCTGAGCAAATACAGGCGTTGAAGGAACAGACGGAAGTACGACCATAATCATGGCAGCAAGTAACGCAACACATATGAGTCTCTTTTTTATTTTGGTCATAGAGTACCTCCTATCTCTTTGCGGCCTGTGTCATTTCCTTAATCTTTGCGACATTGGTTTCTGCAACCTTAGCTTCGGTTTCAACAAGGTAATCGACCTTGATAAAAGCAACTCTCTTCTGATCTATAACGCAAACCTCACCACGGCGAGCATTACGCTCTTCCTCTGTAGCTTCTACATTGGTTGGGTCCATACCGAGATTAAGAATCTGTTCCACCTGAGAGTCAGTAAGAGAAAGATGTTTCTTTAAGCATTCTCTGTCTCGATCGGAATGCCTGAACATAAACTGGGAGTCAGAGTTTTTGAATATTGCAACAGTATCCTCATAAGCATCAAAGTCGGCAATACTCTGAGTAGCACAGAAAGGCGAAACAAGTCTTTTTCTGCAAGTACGATAGAAACTTGTTACGATTTGTCGAGCCGGTGCGTAAGGGAATGACAT
>JAKSRZ010000117.1 GCA_024403375.1 Lachnospiraceae bacterium | reverse complement strand
AGGTTCCATATTCAAGAACATGATTGTTTTCGTAATACCTCTGGTGCTTTCAAACCTACTGCAGATTCTCTTTAATGCTGCGGATACCGTTGTAGTTGGCCGCTGGGCCGGAGATGCAGCCCTCGCTGCTGTAGGATCCACATCTTCTCTTGTAGGACTCCTTATCAACCTTTTCGTGGGAATCTCCATCGGGTCCAACGTTCTGGCCGCAAGAGCCTTTGCCGCGCAACAAGAAAAAGAACTGAGCAGAACTGTTCATACAACTGTTGCCACATCCCTTGTCGGCGGCACTTTCGTCATGCTTCTGGGAATCGGGATCTGCAAGCCGGCTCTGATGCTCATGCACAGCCCTGCGGAAATCCTGCCTCTTTCAACCCTGTATCTGAGAATCTTCTTCCTGGGTTCACCGGCAGCCATGCTTTACAATTTCTGTAATGCCCTGCTCCGTGCCAAGGGAGATACCAGAAGACCTCTGATTTTTCTCGCAATCGCAGGTGTTCTCAATGTAGGACTGAATCTGATTTTTGTAATCGCATTCAGATGGGGAGTTGCAGGTGTTGCAGCTGCAACAGCCATTTCCAATTATCTTTCCGCTATACTCTCAGTTTCCTGTCTCATGAAGGAAACAGGCGGATTTAAACTGGAAATCAGAAAAATCAGATTCCATAAGGCTGAGTTTTTAAACATTCTAAAAATCGGTATTCCTGCCGGCGTTCAGGGATGTCTCTTCTCCATTTCAAATATTTTCTTCCAGTCCTCTGTAAACGGATTCGGAAAAGTTATCATGGCAGGAAACTCTGCATCCAGCAGCATTGAAAGTTTCATTTACTTCCCGATGAATGCCTTCGGACAGGCTTCCATGACATTTATCAGCCAGAATATCGGTGCGGGACAGTATGAACGTCTCAAGAAGGGAAATCGTTCTGCCTGTCTCAGCGTTACAGTTTTAGGAATTGCCCTTGGCTGCGTAGCCGTTCTTCTTGGGGATGTTCTTCTTGGTCTCTACAATAAAAATCCGGAAGTTATTGCTGCCGGATTCGAAAGACTGGCCTTTATCTGCATTCCATATTTCCTCTGCGGAATCATGGATACCCTTGCCGGTACCGCAAGAGGTATGGGCCACTCCTTTGAACCGATGGTTATTACGCTCTTCGGCGCATGCCTACTGAGAATTGTATGGTTTACAATCGTACTGCACGTTCCTGCTCTTTACGATGTAAGAAATCTCTACGGATGCTATGCAGTTACCTGGGCGGTTACAGATCTGGGGCTTCTGGGCCTGATCAGACACATTCATAAAAAGGAAATCGCACCGAAAATGTCGAAGGTGCAGGAATAGAGATTCCCATCTTGCAAAATACATAGATCAATGCTTTATCTAATAAAGAAATCCTTTATTGTCAATCCCTATACCGAATGTTATCATTCCTTACAACCTACGTAGTGAATAATAATAATTTAAAACAGGAGGCGACGTACAATGAAAAAAATTACATCAATAGTTGTTTGTTTGGCACTATTTATCGCTTCGGTGAATAGTGCGATGGCACTGTCCGGTGTGAATGAAGACGATTTTATTATTACATCGCGCAGTTATGAAATGCCTGCCAATGAGCAGGAAATAAGTGAACTTGACTATTTCGAGTTATCAATTCCAAACTACTACTCCATGGATGGTACATCTAATGTGCAAGACTATATCCTTTCATTCTGCACAATAGATTCCGAAGATAATTCTGAGTTAAGAACAAGCAATTATAGCGTTGTGAATCAGGATTTAGAAAAACTGTTATACGAATGTTCCCGAATCGATTCTATTTCGACACTCGATGGTTATTTGTATATTTGCTACACTACAACCGATTTGCAAGAGGTATTCCTTACTTATTCGCAGGAAGGGTTATCAAGTTGTGTTATATACAATCCTTTTGATGATACCGCACTCTGCAAGGATGATATAGGTAATTGCTTAAAAATGTACTATTTTCGAGAAGGTATTTGCTGCAATATGTCTGAAGAATTCGAGGATTATATCTTTGAGTGCATTGAGGGGAAAAATGAAATTCTGCTTAAAAGTATTCCTGGCATTGACATAATTGAGGAAGATGGCTGCTTATCAGTTCAACCGTCATATAATGTAGGTAGGGCATCTCAAGGCGGTTTTTCAACATCAAGTCAATTACTTGCAAATCTGAAAAGTGATTTCCCTCAGAAAAATGGCTCCATCGCGCTTCAACAAAGCAAGTACTGCAGTGCTTTAGGAAAAAACATCAATGTGAAAGTTAGAGAAAGCAGAAACACGTATGTGGCAACTTCAACAAATTGGCAAAGTTTTGCAATTCAAACAACGCTCTCTCTAATACTTGCCCGCATGGGATGGAGTAATATGCAGGTTGTTGAAAGAGTCCTGACTGCAATGGGAATTGGCTGGGATGTTTCCCAGAAAATCACCTCTGCAGTTAACATTGCAAAGTCAGCAGCATATTCTTTCTCAACTGAAAAAAACGGGTATGCATACGACGGAACCACCTATAATTCTGATGTCAGAGTAGAAAGCTATTCCGGTCGAGGGGTATTTATTGGTGGTTATAACAGTTCTGATGTTTTTACTTGGATAATCGGCACTGTTCCTTCTACTGATAATGTACAGAATAGTACCATAATCAATAATGTAATAAATAAATATAACTGGGATATTGCATTGAACGGAAGTTGCACTGCATATTATCCTGACGGGTGGTTCTAAATGATATGTCCTAATTGTGGAAAAACAATGGCGCAGGGTTATGTTCCTTTGCATAGAAGACGAATAATGTGGTTACCTGAAAATACATGGTTCGAAAATTTTAAGAAGGGAACTACAATGTTTGGTTTTTCTCCATTTTTTAACAAGAATCGTATTATTGAAGAGAGTGGCGGAATCTTTCTAACAGGGGATAGCGAAGGTACCGGATATAATGACAAGTATGAAGCATTGGACTCAAATGACCCCACAGCCTCGTTCAAGTCATATATTTGCAAAGACTGTAACTTGTGTTTAATTGATTATTCCACATTCATGACTAAGTAATCTAAAAAGCGTGGTGCACTGAGTTGTACCACGCTTTTTTAGATTTAATTTCATCAAGTTGATCAGATATAATCAGTATATTCTTGCCCGTTCTTTTCTCGCACGACGAACGATTTCGCAAATCCGAAACATATTCTCTGCACGTGAATCTATTCTTTCGACGCGCGGAGTCAAATGAAAAAGTCCCATACTTTCTAAATTAGCATGAGACTTGATTCTCTGACATTAAATTATACTCTTTTTAGCAATTCATGGACCTCAATACCCAAGGCCATCGAAAGAGGCATTATTAAACTCACATCCGGAAGGTACAGTTCACGTTCCCAATTGCTAACAGTTTGCGGGCTGACTTTTAGCTTTTCAGCCAGTTCTTTCTGCGTAATATTTTGTTTTTTCCGACACGCAGAAAGATAATTTCCTATGCCATTATAAATCATAACTCACATCCCTTCTTAATTATGATAATTCTATCATATTTAGCCACAAAATCAATAAAGAAATCCTTTATTATATCAGCGAAAATATGTTCGAAATAACAATTTTTTTCATTCAGTTTTATTAACATGTTGCACAATAACTTGGAGTTTTCATTTGGAATAAAAAAAACAGCCTTTCGGGACCTGGTCCTGAAAGGCTGTTATTTTTCATTCTGAAGTTTTTCGATTAAGCTTCTTCTGCCATGATAGCGTCGAATTCAGCTACTACCTTTTCGAATTCAGCATCGTCTTCGATGTCGATGAGTTCGAATTCATCTTCGCCAACTTCCTTATATCCGTAGATGTAAACGTCATCTGTTCCATCATCCGGAATAAGAGCGATGTATTCCTTACCTTCGTAATCGAATACTCCCATGATTTCGCATTCAACTTCTTCTCCGTCGTCGAATTCAAGTGTGATAGTTTCGATTTCTTCTTCCATAAGGTTCTTTTCGTCTGCCATTATTATTTCCTCCATAATTAAATATTTGGGTTAATTCAAAAAATCATTTTAATCAATATACCATAAAAGTCTCGACCGTTCAACATAATTATTTTCATAAATAATGTTTTTCATATTTTTCAGCATCAGGCATTTTTTATCAGCAACCCTGTTTCGGCGCCGTGCAGTATCTGAAGAAGAACGCAATAGGCACGAATTACGGCATCACTAATGCGGTTCTTTTGAGGTCATTCGTTTTCCGAAGAATTCATGTACAGCCTCCGCATTTTTCTGATTGATGCCCGGACATTCCATAAGCTGTTCCACCGATGCATTCTTAATGTCGTCAATTGTCCTGAAGTGATTAAGAAGTGCAGTTCGCTTCTTCGGGCCGATGCCTTCTATTTCATCCGGAATGCTGTGTATGGAATTCTTCGAGTGAAGACTGCTGTGATACTCGATGGCAAATCTGTGCACTTCTTCCTGAATGGTTCCGCAGTATTTGAAAAGAAGCGGGTTGTTTCTGAGAAGGTACTCATCGCCCATGCCGTTTACCAGTGCTCTGGTTCGGTGGCTGTCATCCTTTGCCATGCCGAGAACCGGAATATGAAGTCCCATGGCTACGATGATCTTTTCGGCCGATGATACCTGGCCCTGACCGCCGTCCATGAGAATCATGTCGGGAAGTGTGCTGAAAGCCGGATCGCCTTCCTGTGCACGCTTGAATCTTCTGTAAAGCATTTCCTGAAGAGCGCCGTAGTCATTCTGGCCTTCAATGGTCTTTATCTTGAATCGTCGGTAGTCCTTCTTTACAGGCTTAAGGTTGCTGAATACAACCATTGCACCTACAGTATCCACACCGTTGGTATTTGAAATGTCGTAGGATTCCACTCTGTAGAATTCCTTGCTGAAGGCCGGGGTTTCCTC
>JAKSRZ010000116.1 GCA_024403375.1 Lachnospiraceae bacterium | reverse complement strand
TGGAAGATCTTATAGAAACCTTTTACAGCTAAAAAGGCAAGTATCCCTATAGCTCACACAAAAGTGCAGATACTAATTCTGCACCTTTTTTGTCACATTTTGAGCCGGCAGTATCTCAAGCCCTAAGTTAAAAGCTTCAGGATACTCACCCTTAACACTTTTCAGTATCTCGGCTGATTTATTCAAGCCTCAGATACTTGCGTATCCCACACCCCATATTCAAGCTTCAGATACTCGCGTAAGTCACCATAAAAACAGCTGCACGCCTGGGCGTACAGCTAGTTATCTATTCAAATACACTTGTATGTAATGCGTCAAAATCCACTTGTTCATCAAGGCCGTAGTGCATCTTGTTAAAGTAGGAGATCATTAGTTTCAGATCTTCTTCCAGTACCGCATGGCCTTCTTTGTGGAAGTGGCAGACAAGATGGTCTCTAAGGCCTGCCGATTCGTAAGTCTTGAGGGCACGTTTGTAGCATTCCCACATAGCCGGAGCGTTTACCCAGTCCTCATTCATACATGCGGCAATAAGGAAGTAGTATCTTTCTTCTGACATGGCCATTGTCACCAGATTGTCCTGATCATATGGTATTTCTTCCGGGCTTTTGTAGTCCAGGAATTTATCAACGAACCAGCCGCGTTCCGTCTCTGACTGGAGGCAGCTCAGTGGCTCGTTCTTTGAGTATGTATAGTTCGCGGGGCCACCCACACCGGTCAGGTCATAGGTTTTCCCTTCAGACACTACTGAATAAAGTGCAAGACCGCCTGCTCCGGAGCAGGCAGGTGCAAACATGCGGAAACGCTTTTCGAAGGCAGCCCCCACAGCCGTTGCCTTTCCGTAGCGGGAAACGCCTGTAAGAATCGCACTGTTAGTGTCGATATTGTATTCGTCCGCCAGTCCGGCTTCCAGTGCATCCAACACTTTTGATGCTCCCCACGCCCAGGCCATTAGCACTCCGGTCTGTTGTTCCTCATAAGGATAAAGTTTGTAAAAAGCACCGTTGTGTGCCATGTCATCAGAGGCAATCTGTGTAGCATTAAGGAACACAAGAGCATAGCCTTTTTCCAATGC
The DNA here is from genome assembly GCA_024403375.1 of Lachnospiraceae bacterium. Lineage (GTDB taxonomy): Bacteria > Bacillota > Clostridia > Lachnospirales > Lachnospiraceae > RGIG3528. The sequence goes on along the minus strand of JAKSRZ010000116.1, from coordinate 3,897 downwards.
ATATTCTTTTCCAAAAATCGGGTGCATACAAATAATTACCGGGCATTTGCCGTTTTTCTTTTCAGGAATGAAGAAATTGACATCAAAGTCCCCTCTTCTCCCATTCTCTGTTGATACTGATATCTTTATTTTATCGGCATCTTCAAAATCCGTAGGAAAGAAGAAACCGTTTTTAGGTGGTTCAGGTAATTTACCTTTCTTCGGAACGTGCTTGAAGGACACGTTCTCTCCCTCTCGCCATTTTCCATATATGTGATTTTCATAGAATGAACGCATAGTCCCCCCCTTTAAATAACTTTCATATCTCTTTCAGTCGCGTTCGAAACATCGGCATCACTACTTACAGGCTTTTTCGTTCATCATAGACGCCTTGATAGCCTCAACCTCAGCAGGAGTAACATTGGCAACCCTACAAATTACATCTACAGGAATATTTTCTTTTATCATGCCTTCGATTACCATATGAATGCCCTCAGCTCTTCCGTCTTGTTTCCAGATACGTCTTTGCATATCTATCATACGATACTCCTCCTTCCATTCTTTGCTGGTTCTTGCAAACTTTACTGATTCGTCAAGTTCTTTCGTGAAATTGTCCTCCGGAATTCCTGTTTTAAGGTAATTCAGGAAATTTGCCAGTTCTTCGTCAATGTCATTCATGTCCGAATTAACGTTAAGAAATATCTTGATTGCACCATCATTGAGTCTGATAGTATTATCTTCAATGCAGATATTCTCAAATGTGTAAATGTGCCTTCCTGCTTTCAGGACATCTTCCATACAGATGAAAATCACATATGAATTCTTTAATATGCTGTACGTTATGTCTGTTCCCTTGTCCAGGATTGCTGAATCTATGCGTCCCTGGTAATATCTGCTTCTTCTGGGGAGCTCCTTTGTATCGGTTGTCTGCATTTCCAGATCAAAGACGGTGTTTTCGTCATCCTCAACGTAAACATCGAGTCTGACCGCCTTTCCGTTCGGCGAGTCTTCGAGAACTTTCTGCTCTTCGTGATATATTATATCACGAATTTTTATTTTGAGAATTATTTCAAGAAGTTTTTTGCAAAGTGCCTTGGTCTGCATTACCTTTGCAAAAATAAAGTCATTTGACAGTGTGAGTTCTTCATAGTCCATAAATATTATATCTCTTTCCTCTGTATTACGGCTCTTTTTCTATCTTCATGTACAGGGAAAGGCCGGCATCTGCCAACGAAAAAGAGTCGGCCCCAATTCCGACTCTTTACCAGAAAAAAATTAAACCCCAGAACGGTTCTGAAAAATAGATATTGGAGCATTAGAAACAATAAAATAGTAATCCAATGGGCATGAATAATCAACTGTTTCATGGCTTGTGATATGTAGAAAATAATGCATAAAATTTGTGCATAATGACTAAAATAATGTATTTTCGAAAATGAATTATTACGTCCAATTGCTTGCAAATACTGCGTTTGTGTTGAAATTGGTTCCTGTTTTCACTTAATTTTTTCGAAGCAATAATTTGACTTGTTTTCGTCCAACATATACAATTACTTCTATAACTTCGAAAGGATTCCATCAGCATGTGCATCATCGAACAGTCATCACTTATAACTTGTCCTCACGGTTTTTCTACTCGTCTCGGAGGCGTGAGTAGCGGTATCTTTACCTCGCTGAATCTGGGTGTAGACCGCGGTGACAGCCCAGAAAATGTCCGTGAAAACTGGCACAGATTTTTGGCTGCCTGCGGCATTTCCGGGGACTCTGTTGTATTTGGCAAGCAGATACACGGTAATTGTGTCCATATTGCCGGTTTTTCTGATGCAAGGGATTTTTCTCAGATTGAGAATCCTATTCAGGCGGATGGATACGTCACTGATCTTCAGGGGCTTCCTATTGCGGTATCAATTGCCGATTGCGTTCCTGTCCTGTTGCAGGATAAGGAACATGGTATTATTGCTGCATTGCATTGTGGCTGGCGTCCCACTGTGGCGGATATTATTGGAGAGGGTGTAAAAAAGATGGTTGGCCTTGGTGCTGATCCTTCTCTTATTTGTGCGGCCATTGGTCCCGCCATAGACCAGTGTTGTTTTGAGGTTGGGGGAGAAGTAATTGAGGCGGTTCAGGGCTTGCTTGGTTCCGAATCTGCTGCCCCTCTTTATTTTTCTCGTGGTGATAAGTTCATGTTGGATTTAAGGGGAGTCGTCACTATGCGTCTCCTTCAGACAGGCCTTAAGTGTGAAAACATAGAAAAAGTCGGGGCTTGCACCATGTGTCACCCCGACAGATATTTTTCGCACCGCTATACAAAGGGACAGCGAGGAAGTATGTTTGCTGTCATTATGCAATAGCTTATTTTTTCTTTTTGATTTTCAGTACAATGGCAGTTGCAGCACCTATAACTGCCACAGCCAGTACAGCACCGACGCCTACAAGCACACCGTTATTTGTTGCCGGCTCCTCTTCATTATCCTGCTCACGGTTGTTTTCCGAAGCAGCTGACGGCTCTTTAGGTGCATATATTTCAAAATCATGCTTTATTTCCAATTTCTTGCAGGTACTGCTTTCCGGATTTGTTATATTTACCCAGAAATCACGAAGGCCATAAGCATAGCCGAATTGTAACCATTCGTTTCCGTCAGCGTCCACGTATTTTTCTCTTGCGTAAGCGTCCGGACAGTCGAATAATGGGCTGCCCTCTCCGGAGCCCGGATAGCTGAAGTAGTAGTAGGATGATTTAAGCTCAACCTGCATCGATATTTCTTCCAGTTCATTTTCGTGGTCATGCACAAATAATGTTGAATCATATACTCTGTAGCAGTCATCCAGAATCATCCATGCAGGGCTTTCGTAGCTTACAAGTCCCCATCTGTGGCCTTCATACTCATAGCTGTAAGCACAGGGTACCTGCTCTCCATTTAGTTTATAAGCCTGACTGCTTTTTGTTTTATCAGGGCTTTCATAAATATACACATAGCCATCAGGACTGTTTACAATGTATCCGCAATTTTCCAGGAGCATTCCTGCTCTGTGTTTCTCGTAGAATTTGTCTCCGTAAGGCTCCCATATTACATCTGCCTTTGCACTAAAGGGCTTAATCAGTATTATTGCCATTAGTGCTACAATGAGTAAGCTAATCGATTTTTTCATTTTCCCCTCCTACACATCATGCTTCAATAATCATTCTCACCTTAAATCTGCCATCTTTCACCTGATATGAAACCTCACTTCCGGTTTTAGCGGCGAAGCTGAGAATACTCTTTGTTCCGATTCCGTGTCCCTGTTCCTCGGTATATGGATGACCCTCTTCGTCAAATTGTATACCGTCTCCGCAGGAATTTTCCACTTCAAGAAGCAACTGATTTTTGTACTTCGTGCTGATATTAATAAAGCCATGTCCCTCCGCCTTTTCGCAGGCATGTATGGCATTCTCCACAAGATTGCTCACAACAATGGCGAACTCCATTTCGTCTACTTTAAGGTTTGCAGGAATGTTGCAGGATACCCGAACCTCAATTCCTGCCTCCTGAGCCTTCGAAACATAATAGCCCAAGGCGGCGTTCAGCACAGCATTATCGCAATATTTTCTAAGCGAACGGGGTTCCTCGCTAAGGCGTTCCTCAAGAAGAGTCTGTGCCTCCTTGTTTTTTCCGTCTCTCAGAAGAGTAAGCACCAGTGCTTCAAAGTGTCTCCTGTCATGACGCATGACTCTGTCCGCCTGCACGATTTTCTCTGACGCTTCCAGCCTTTCTCGCATTGCTGATGCTGCAATCTCAAGAATTTCGGCATCGGACTCCATTCGGATTTTCTCTTCACGGTTTTTGATGTCTCTTCGCATGAGGCTTGTGTACTTTTCAAGCATCATGAATACCACCACGTTCACAGCCATAAGCACTACATCCATCTGCATAAGCTGAT
>JAKSRZ010000115.1 GCA_024403375.1 Lachnospiraceae bacterium | reverse complement strand
GTGGTAAAATCCTAATGATCAAAAATGTTACTCATTGGGGGGGTAATTCTAATGCTGAATTCTTTGAAAAGATACATTGTTGTTGCCACGAATCGTGCATGTGTTGATGTTTTTGTAGACAGGAACGAACTTCATGCCGGCGGCGAATCTCTTAATTTCTGCGGTAACATATGCAAATATCCGCACATTGATCCTTACCTTGTGGCGGCCGTCGGTAAGGATGAGTATGGCAAAGCTGTTCTTGACAGTATGAAGCCTTACAACCTTAATACCGATTATGTACATATTTTAGACGGTGTAACCGCAAACAACATAATTCATCACACATCCGACGGGGACAGATATATGCTCCCCGGCTCTTGGACCGGCGGACTTTGTGACAAAAAAGTATTAGGTGCCGATGATATCGCTCTTCTGAACCGCTGCGACGTGGTTCACAGTGCCCTGCACACTCCTATTCTGTTCGATTTGTTCAATCTCAGAAAAAAGGCAGGCTTTGTTCTCGCCGTGGATTTTAATGATTACAGGCAATTCGACGAGTGGCTCAGCTTTGTGGATAATATTGATCTCTTTTTCATCAGTGGCAACGACGAGGTTATCGAAACCTTACGTCCATGGTCTCTCAAATTCAATACAGTATTTATCATAACTCTGGCAGAAAAAGGCAGTGTGGCTCTGTATAAGGGTGAAGAAATCCGCTGCGATGCGGTGCCCACACCCAATGTGGTAGATACCACAGGTGCCGGCGACAGCTATCAGGCCGGCTTCATCGCAGAGTACTGTCTCTCTCGCGATATAAAAAAATCAATGGAAGAAGGAAGCCGCTGTGCTTCTGCAAATATTCAACATCTAGGAGGTTTTTAGTATGGATTTACATGTAGCAAAAACCGGCAGTCTCCATGGGGAAGGCACCAAAGACAACCCTTTTCTCACTATTCAGCAGGCTGCTGACATAGCGGAAGCCGGCGATACCGTCATTGTCCATGAAGGTGTATATCACGAATGGGTTCGTCCCCAGAACGGCGGAAGCTCCGAAACAAAACGTATCACATACATGGCAGCTCCCGGCGAGCATGCGGAAATTACTGGTGCCGACGTTGTAAAAAACTGGGAAAAGGTAAAGGACACAGTATACAAAACCGTTATTCCCAACGAAGTTTTTGGTTCCTATAATCCCTACAGCACCGTAATTGGCGGCGACTGGTGGTGCGGTCCCTTTGATTATGACGTTCACACAGGTGAAGTCTACATTAACGGCGAATCGACATATGAAGCTTCCTCAATAGAAGATCTTTACAGTGATGTAAAACGTAAAGAATATGTATACGACCCCGGTTGTAAGGGTGCACCGCTTCCTCATCCCGAAAAAACTCTTTACCGCTGGATTGCAGAGGTTGATGACGATACAACAACCATCTTTGTTAACTTCCGAGATATTGATCCTGCTGCGGCAGAAGTAAAAATCAATGTACGTCCCCTTGTTTTCTACCCCAATAAAACAGGCCTTGATTTTATTACAGTAAAGGGCTTCGAACTTTCCTGTGCCGCCACCTGGTACGCACCGCCCACAGGCGATCAGTGCGGCCTTATCGGTCCACACTGGGCAAAAAAGTGGATTATTGAGGACTGTGATATCCACGACTCCAAATGTTCCGCAGTTTCTCTCGGCAAGGAAGCTTCCACAGGAAACAACCTTTGCACAAGAACGAACAGAAAACCAGGTTATACATATCAGATGGAGGCCGTTTTCAAGGCACGCAACATTGGATGGAGCAAGGAAAGAATCGGCTCCCACATCGTGAGAAACAACAAAATTCACGATTGCGGCCAGAATGGCGTCGTAGGCCATCTCGGATGCGTTTTCTCCGAAGTTTACAATAACGAAATTTATAATATTGCTCAAAAAGATGAGTGGTACGGCTATGAAGTTGCTGCCATCAAATTCCACGTTGCCATCGATGTCCAGATTCATGACAACTATATTCATGATTGTTCTCGCGGAAGCTGGATGGACTGGCAGGCTCAGGGCGTCCACATCTACAGAAATATTTACGAAAACAATCTGGAGGACATTATGGTGGAGGTTTCCCATGGACCTTACCTTATTGAAAACAACATCCTTACCTCCAAAAAATCGCTGGAAAACGCCTCTCAGGGCGGTGCCTTTGTTCACAACCTTATCCTTGGCGGTATGATCTGGTGGAATTCCCCGGACCGCGGCACACCTTATCACCTTCCCCACTCAACAGAGGTGCTGGGCGTTGTTCCCGTATACAAGTGCGATGACCGCTTTTACCAGAATATCTTCGTAAAGCCTGATGATTCAGATGCTCCCGGAAGCCTTCCTGAAAATATCGGTACATCCTGCTATAACGGATGCCCTGCTTCCTACGAAGAATATATCCAGCGTCTTGTGGACGAGGGTCATGGTGACCTTGAACGCTTCCACCGCGTTCCCCAGGCCGCTTACATAAACAATAACGTATATCTTAACGGTGCAGGCCATTATGACAGAGAAGAAAACTTCTTTGAGGGTGTTACCGTTGCACCTCAGATCATCCATAAAGAAGATGGCCTTTATCTGAAAATAACAATTCCCGAAGGTGCCTTCAAGTCACTTAAAACCGAAAAGATTGGTACACACAATCTGGAGATGACACGCCTTTCCGAAGAAGGCTACGAAAACCCTGACGGCTCACCTATGATAATCGAAACCGACCTCTTGCAAGCTCCTATTGGTGCAGTACCCGTTCCCGGTCCACTTCAGGCCCTGAAAGAGGGAGAAAACCTCATTAAAATCAGATAATCCGCAAGCCTGCGTTAAGGCAAAAAAATATCCCTTGGCTTATGCCAGGGGATACATTTTTTATGCAAAAACCATCTTCCCGGGAAGCAAAAGTCTTGCACCAACTTTGAATAATCCAACTCCCAAAGGAATAAGAATCAGTGTGCAGCAACAAGCAAGTCCAAGTGAAAAGCAAATCAGTGAAAGCGGAAGCTTTACCAACGCCCAGAACAATGCACTTAATATGAAACCGGTTATTGCAAAACCAATTCCGAACAGTACACAAAACATAACTAATACTACAAATAAAATAACTAATGATGTAATCATAACCATAGCCTCCTAAATCCGAACCCGATATCTGTATTCTACACACAATCTCGCAACAAATACATCTTCGTTTCGGCGAAATATGAGGCTTTAAGTCGTCATTTATGCTTCTTTTTTATAAAGCCCCTCATCGTAAAGGTTACAATGAATCGTACTTAAATCATAAATACCGTTTTTTATATAGTATTCGTACAGCAGATCTGACCTGCTGAATCTTGATATTGCGTCCCCCGCACAACCAAGCAGGTCCTTTGTTTCGTCGAGGTTCAGCCTAATTCCCACCGCAAGATCCAACAGCTTATCTTTTGAAGGTGCAATTTTACCCGAAATAAGCTTGGAAAAATACTGACGTGTCATAAGTGCCGCCTTATATGCATCACTGTTATCAATTCCCTTTTTGTTCAGAAGCTGAATAAGATATTCCGTAAATGTCTTGGCTGAAGGAAAGGGAACAGAATCAGCCGTCACTTTCATTGCTTCAGAAGGAACCGATTCCATATGAAGATCAGCTACTTCAATAGTCTCCTTCTGTACCACCTGCTTCGCCGACATTGAAGCAAAGAACATCCTGTCCCTCGGTGTACTATGAGCCGCCACATAATTATCGTCTATATACTTATGAACATCATCAAAAAGTTTATCCGAAAGCCTCGTGCTCTCTTTATCAAAAACAACAAGAATGATTTCTATCTCATTTTCAAGAAGGAAGCTGTTTATGGCCGCCAATGCCACCTTAAGTGCCTCATCCTTTGGGAACCCATTATTTCCACTTGAAATCAAAGGAAATGCAATAGATTCACACCTGTGCTTAACAGCCATGGCTAAGGCCTTGTCGTAACACTTCCGAAGAAGTTCCCTTTCGCCCTGCCGGCCTCCCATCCACACCGGACCGGACACCCTGAAAACAAACCTGGGATGCCTTTTAAGCGTCCTCGAAGCAACAACCTCCCCCACAGCAACCATTTCCTTAGGCCCTGCTGTGTTTACAATAACATCAGCCTTAACTTTTATAATATTGTCACGAACAATCCTGAAAGACATAATCACACCTCACTTGCAATAATTTTAGCATTTCCAATCCCCATAAACAAGTAAGACAACAATCACCGAAACTGTTGAATATATTCTATCATATATGTTATACTCCTTTACTGATACCGAAATGCGTGTATAATCAATCTACCAAGTTAAATAAATCTCAACTCATAAACAGAAGGAGAAACCGATATGAAGAAGTGGAATAATGCTGAATTCGTAACAGTTGAAATCGCAGAGACAGCTTATGGCAAGAACTTAAATGCCAGAGAAGCAAATGCTGGTAAGCACAAGAACAATGGCGCTGGCGGAGATTTAAATACTCCTCCCGTAGATTTAAATACTCCTCCCGTAGATCCCACTCTCCCCGAGGGTGATAAGAATCCTGATTACACTACAGCTAATCTGTCTGGTGGAGAGCAGTAATATTGTCACTGTTTAGCTTAGTTTAAGATGTACAAACATGCTTTGTGCATCTTATTTTTTTCTTCAAATTCATATATAATGCAATTGTTACTGGTACATAGTATCCGGAGGAAATTGAAATGAGTGGAATATATGGAATATTGGCAAAGTCATCTGCAGCAGAAAGCCGTGGCACTTGTCTTAACAAAATATCAATTTGGAACATGGCATACGGTGACGATGCACACGATAGTTCTTTATATCACAACGAAGTCGCTGTAGGTAAATGCGAAATGGGCATATACCGTGATCACATTACAAGCGCACCCTTGGGTACTGATGCTTTGGTCACAAGTGGTGCTTTCACGGCTGCCATTGATGCCATAGTATATAACCGCACAGAACTTCTTGAAAAGCTTTCTGCAAAGGCAAGTCTGTCTGATGAAGAATTGATTCTTAAGCTTATTATAAAGTTTGGTTTTGATATTCTTTCGGAAATAAAACCTAACCAGAAAGAGCAGATAAAAATCTCTGC
>JAKSRZ010000114.1 GCA_024403375.1 Lachnospiraceae bacterium | reverse complement strand
GGCCAAGCTTCTTAGGATCGTCAGAAAGTGAATACTGATTTTTTTTTTTGCTTACAGGTGCGTTTCCGTATCCCAGTTCTTCCAGCTTCTGAATAGCCTTTAATGCATTGGGGTCGTAAGTTACCCCATCTGCACCATAGATTTCCTTACATACAGTTTCGATTTTTTCACAAAGGCTCAGTTCGTCCTTATAGATAGGCTCAAATCTGCTGATTTTGTTTTCAAGTGTTTCGAGAATCTTTTCAGCCAGCTCAATGCCGCCTTCTCCGCCCTTTTCCCATACTTCTGAAAGAGCAAACTCACAGCCTCTCTCACGGCAGAATTCCTCAACAAACTTAAGTTCCGCATCTGTATCTGTCATAAATCTGTTAAGAGTTACAACTACAGGTACATGGTACTTGTGAAGATTTTCAATATGCTTTTCAAGGTTCACAATACCTGCTTTAAGTGCCTCAAGATTTTCAACGGCTGTTTCTGTCTTGGGAACTCCACCATTATATTTAAGTGCTCTCACTGTAGCTACAAGAACTACTGCATCAGGCTTTAATCCTGCCATGCGGCACTTGATATCCAAAAACTTTTCTGCACCAAGATCAGCTCCGAAGCCGGCCTCAGTAATAACATAGTCTGCAAGCTTAAGTGCTGTCTTTGTTGCTCTTACAGAGTTACAACCATGTGCAATATTGGCAAAAGGACCACCATGAACGATTGCAGGTGTATGCTCCAATGTCTGAATAAGGTTGGGCTGCATAGCATCCTTAAGGAGTGCTGCCATTGAGCCTACCGCACCGAGCTGCTCAGCTGTAACCGGTGTTCCGTCATATGTGTACGCAACAATGATTCTTCCGAGTCTCTTCTTAAGATCCTCCATATCGTCAGCAAGACAAAGAATTGCCATGATTTCAGAAGCAACGGTTATTACAAATGAATCCTCACGAACGATACCGTCTGTCTTCTTGCCCATACCTACAATAATGTTTCTAAGGGCACGATCGTTCATATCCAGACAGCGTTTCCATACTATCTGTTTAGGGTCAATATTAAGGCTGTTACCCTGATAGATATGATTATCAAGCATTGCTGCCAGAAGGTTGTTTGCGGAAGTAATAGCATGGAAGTCACCTGTGAAGTGAAGGTTAAGGTCTTCCATGGGCACAACCTGAGCATAACCGCCGCCGGCTGCACCTCCTTTAATTCCAAAGCAAGGTCCCAGTGAAGGCTCTCTGAGGGCAATTACAGCCTTTTTGTTAAGACGTCCAAATGCTTCGCCTATACCAACCGTAGTTGTCGTCTTTCCCTCACCTGCAGGTGTAGGATTAATAGCTGTTACAAGAATAAGTTTACCATCAGGTCTGTCCTTAACAGAGTTGATTAAGTCCTCTGAAAGTTTTGCCTTATACTTTCCGTACAGTTCAAGAGAATCCGCATCAATGTCGAGTCTCTTGGCAACTTCTGTAATTGGAAGCATCTTAGCTTCCTGAGCAATCTGGATGTCTGATTTCATGTGTCTTTCCTTCCTTTTGGGGTTTCTTGGTATTTATTTACAAAATATAACTAACCTTGTTTGTTAAGTATGTTCTCAAAATCCGACATACTCATAAGAATTGTTCTGGGCTTTGTGCCATCCTCTTCAGACACCACTCCCACTTCTGCCAGCTGATCCATAATACGCGCAGCCCTGTTGAAACCAATCTTTAATGCTCGTTGTAAAAAGCCAATGGAAGCCTTCTGCTTTTCGATAATAAATCTTCCTGCTTCAGCAAACAGCTCGTCTCTGCCATCATTTGCTTCAGTATCCGCAGCACCGCCCTTTGCGTCCTCGCCGTTTCCTGCTTCTTTGGCTCCCTTTTCAATTTTTTCAGTTATATCTGCATTGTAAGCTGACGTCTCATTCTCATTCTTAAGAAACTCAACAACATTGTTAACCTCTGAATCTGAAACAAAGGCGCCCTGAATACGTACGGGCTTTGGAAGTCCTGTAGGGAAATATAGCATATCACCCTTTCCAAGAAGCTTCTCCGCACCTACGCTGTCAAGAATTGTTCTGGAGTCAGTTCCCGAAGTAACTGCAAAAGCAACTCGTGAAGGAATATTAGCCTTAATGAGACCCGTGATAACATTTACGGAAGGTCTCTGGGTTGCAATAATAAGATGCATGCCGCATGCTCTCGCCTTCTGAGCCAGACGACAGATTGCCCCTTCAACATCACCTGAAGCAACCATCATAAGGTCCGCAAGCTCGTCAACAATAATGACTATTTTAGGCATGTACGGGTAGTTCGGATCTACATTTCCCTTTGCCTCTTCCGCCTTGACTCTCTCATTGTAGCCCTTAAGGTCTCTTACAGAAAGCTCAGCGAACTTCTGATATCTTGCATCCATCTCATTACATGCCCAATTAAGTGCAGAAGCAGCTTTCTTGGGATCCGTCACAACAGGAATAAGAAGATGTGGAATACCATTGTATACCGAAAGCTCAACCACCTTAGGGTCAATCATAATAAGCTTAAGGTCATCAGGCTTCTCCTTGTACAGGATGCTCATAATAATTGTATTGATACATACGGATTTTCCTGAACCTGTAGCACCTGCAATAAGTACATGGGGCATCTTGGCTATATCCCCGATGATATTGTTTCCTTCAATGCTCTTACCAACCGTAAATGGTATTGCACCCTTGCTTTCCCTGAATTCCTTGGAATCAATGAGTTCATAAAGAGTAACCATTGTATTTTCCGTGTTGGGTACTTCAATTCCCACCGCAGCTTTTCCGGGAATAGGTGCTTCGATACGAATATCCGCAGCAGCAAGATTCAGCTTAATATCATCCGCCAGTGCAGTAATCTTAGAAACCTTGACGCCAACCTCCGGCTGAAGTTCATATCTTGTAACCGAAGGTCCTCTTGAAATATCGGTAATTGTTACATTTACGCCGAAGCTCTGTAATGTCTGCTGAAGTTTTTTTGCCGTGTTGGCAAGTTCCGTATCATTACGTTTTCCCTGAGGAGACGCAGGAGCCTCAAGAAGATTCATAGGTGGGAATTTATACACCTTTTCAGGCACAAATTCCAATTGCTTGTTCCGTCCCTCAATTACCTTATCGGGAGTAATAATTTTTTCGCCCTTTGAGCCACCCGATGTTATTTTATCTTCGGTAGTCTTGCCAAGTCGTTCATTTACCTTTTTCATGGCATAAGGCACTTCATCAAAAATTGTATCCGGTGTGGAATTCTCAGCATAAGCCCTGTCGCGAAGTGCACTATCAGAAAAGCTCATTTCACTTGGCTCACGCTTTTCCTTTATTTCAGGTGCTCCGGAATTATTAAAGCTACCTGTTCCCTTTATCTCCGGCTTACCCTCAAACTTTTTCTTCTTGCTCTCCTCATAAATACTTTCAATTGCAGACTTTGTTTCTTCGAAAGGAGTATATTTTCCTGTAAGCACAAGTTCCTTGTCTTCCTGAGGAAGTTCTTCAATAGGTGTTTCTCCTGTGCCTATTCCGGCTTCCGCAAAAGGCTCAGAAGTTCCTTCTTCAGGCTCTGTCCCTTCATTTGCCCTTTTAATAATGGCAGCTTTACCCATTCCCGGAATAATATCTACAGATACGTCACCATCATCTCCGTCATCTTCCCCGGGATTTTCATCCTTTATGCCAACAGGCTTCGTAGGCGTATATCCACCAAAGAAATTCTTTTCCTTGGGCTTTTCCTCCTCTTCCTCCTCAGGCTTATCTTTAAGCAGGAAGGTATGGGCCTTTTTCTTAGGAACTATATCTTCCGCATGCTCGTCAGCATACTCTTCCGCCATTTTGTCATATTCTTTACGTCTTTCGGCATTAATCTCACTGCGTTCCTTAAGATAATCCCGAATAAGCTGAATAAACGCCTTACCGGTAATAATCATAAGGCATACAATCTCCAACGCAGCCATTACAACATAAGAGCCTACAAGACCGAAAAGCGGAACAAACATTCTGCAAAGAACACCACCTATAAATCCACCGCCGGACTTAAATTCTTTTGCATATTTATAGTATTCCGTCAGCTTGGTATCAGGCCTTGTATCTCCTACCGCCAGCTGAATCATTGATGCAACCAAAATAAAAATAATAACAGATGCAACTATTTTTGACACATAGAGCTTCTGCTTTGACCTTCTGTTAGCCAGGAAAAATGCAACAACTATAACAAGAAAAGCAGGCATAAGATATGCAAGGAAGCCAAAAAGACCAAACATTACACCACTAACGACTTCACCGACTTTTCCCGACATTTTGAAATTACTCAAAAATAAAAGTATAGCAAACACAGCCGTTCCGATCAGAATGGCCTCATCTTTTATCTCACGCATTACTCCCTTTTCTCTGATCAGAGCTTCCTGCTCCTCAGGAGTAAGTTTTACAGGCTGTTTCTCTTTTATGCTTCCGGATCTTGTTGAACTTCCCGAAGACTTGCCCTTTCCCGTGCCACTGTTTTTTGTTGTGCTTTTTTTCTCGCTTCCGCGGGATGTTCCACCATTTTTTGTAGAATTTGATTTGGAAGGAGTTTTCTTATTTGTTGCCATATATGCTTACAATCCTTTGTATCCATATTTAGAATCATTATACTATATCTTGTGAAATTTGCAAATCGGTACAACGATTTTTTTCTTTACCGACACATAAAAAAAGCATAGGGCACTAATGCCCTATGCTTATAAATCGGAATAATTTTTTTATTACTTAACGTCCTTAATGGAGAAAGAAACTCTGCCCATCTTATCCTTACCAAGGCATACAGCCTTAACCTTGTCACCAAGTGTAAGAACGTCTTCAACGTGCTCAATTCTTTCCTTTGCAATCTTGGAGATGTGAACCATTGCTTCCTTACCGGGAGCGAACTCGAGGAATGCACCGAATTCCTTAATGGAAACAACCTTTCCTTCAAGAACCTGTCCCTCTTCAAAATCGGAAACAATGATATTGATGATACGAACAGCCTCGTTCATCTTCTCAAGATCTGTGCCGCATACTGATACAGCACCATCATCTGTAATATCAATCTTAACGCCTGTCTGCTCGATGATTGTGTTGATAGTTTTTCCTCTCTGACC
>JAKSRZ010000113.1 GCA_024403375.1 Lachnospiraceae bacterium | reverse complement strand
ATTTCTTCCCGGATGACTTCCTGATTATTGTGGACGAGAGCCACATAACGATTCCGCAGTTCGGAGGAATGTATAATGGTAACCGCTCCCGCAAGCAGACACTTATCGACTATGGCTTCAGACTTCCCAGCGCTATGGACAATCGTCCCCTTTGTTTTGAGGAGTTTGAATCTCACATAAGCCAGATGCTGTTCGTTTCGGCTACACCTTCAAAATACGAGGAAGGTCATGAGCTGTTAAGAGCAGAACAGGTGATACGCCCTACGGGCCTCCTGGACCCTGAGGTGGTGGTACGCCCTACTCGCGGCCAGGTTGATGATCTTGTGGCAGAGATTCATAAGACCACTGAGGCCGGGGACAAGGTTCTTGTAACGACGCTGACTAAGAAGATGGCTGAGGACCTGACGGTTTATCTCAAGGAAATCGGCATTCGTGTGCGTTATCTTCATTCCGACATCGATACATTGGAGCGTGCAGAAATAATACGTGATATGCGACTTAACGCCTTTGACGTGCTTGTAGGTATCAATCTTTTGAGAGAAGGTCTTGATATACCGGAAATCGCACTGGTTGCAATTCTTGATGCTGATAAGGAGGGCTTCCTGCGTTCGGAAACATCGCTTATTCAGACTGTGGGCCGTGCAGCCAGAAATGAGAACGGTCACGTAATCATGTATGCGGATACAATCACCGACTCTATGGACAAGGCGATTTCCGAAACAAACAGAAGACGAAAGATACAGGATGAGTACAATAAAGCAAATGGTATAACGCCCACAACCATCAAGAAGGCTGTTCGTGAGCTCATCAGTATTTCCAAGAAAATTGATGCTCCAAAGGGACAGCTGGAGAAGGACTTTGAGTCTATGTCCGTAAATGAGCTTAAGATTTTACAGGATAAGCTGACAAGAAAGATGCATGCAGCGGCAGCGGAGCTTAATTTCGAGCTGGCGGCAGAACTGCGTGATAAGTTGATTGAGCTTAAAAAGCACATGTAGAAAGAGTAAAATATGTTTAACGAAGCTAAGAAATATATAAGAATACGTGGTGCAGCAGAGAATAATCTCAAAAACATCGATCTGGATATTCCGAGAGATGAATTTGTGGTACTTACAGGACTTTCGGGTTCCGGAAAGAGCTCTCTTGCGTTTGATACAATATATGCGGAAGGCCAGAGACGATACATGGAGTCATTGTCTTCTTATGCACGTCAGTTCCTTGGACAGATGGAAAAGCCCAACGTTGAAAGCATTGAAGGCCTTTCTCCCGCAATCTCCATTGATCAGAAGTCCACAAACAGAAACCCCCGTTCCACAGTCGGAACAGTTACAGAGATATATGATTATTTTCGTCTTCTCTTTGCGAGAATCGGTACACCGCACTGTCCTCAGTGCGGACGCGAGATTAAGAAGCAGACCGTTGATCAGATGACTGATGAAATGATGAAGCTTCCTGAGGGAACACGTTTTCAGATTCTTGCCCCTGTTGTGCGTGGAAGAAAAGGCGAGCATGTAAAGGTTCTTGAGCAGGCTAAGAAGTCCGGATTTGTGCGTGCAAGAATTGATGGAAATATTTATGATCTGTCAGAGGAGATTACGCTGGAAAAGAACAATAAGCATACTATTGAGCTTATTGTGGACCGTCTGGTGGCTAAGCCGGATATTGAGCAGCGTATAAGTGATTCCATTGAAACGGCCCTGAAGCTTTCCGAGGGTCTTGTTATCTGTGCCCCTCTTGAGGGAGAAGAACGTCTGTTCTCCCAAAGCTTTGCCTGCCCTGATTGCGGAATAAGCCTTCAGGAACTTGAGCCGCGCTCATTCTCTTTCAATAATCCCTTTGGCGCCTGCCCTAACTGTAACGGTCTTGGCGTCAAGATGGAGTTCTCACCTGATTTAATGGTGCCTAATCGTCGCCTAAGTATTAGTGACGGCGCAATCCAGGCAATGGGATGGCTTTCCAGCGGCGATAGCAAGTCCTTTACGGGGAGCCTGCTGGCGGCTCTTGCCAAGAAGTTCAAGTTTTCTCTGGACGTTCCCTTTGAGGAACTTCCCGAGGAAGTACAGAATATTATTTTCTACGGTACTGACGTATCCGTGGATGTGCATTATGAAGGACAACGCGGATCAGGTGTATACCCTGTGAAATTTGAGGGCCTTGTGAAAAATGAGGAACGTAAATACCGCGAAACCTCATCTGATTTTACGAAGGCTGAATATGAATCTTATATGGTTCAGACTCCTTGCGTTGTATGTAACGGAAAGCGACTTAAGCCCGAAATTCTTGCCGTTACCGTTGGAAACAAAAACATATCTCAGCTTACGGATATGCCTATACGCGAGATGCCGGATTTCTTTGAAAATCTGCAGCTTACAGAGATGCAGCAGACAATCGGTGCAGCGATTCTGAAAGAGATAAAAGGACGTATCAGATTCCTTATAGATGTGGGACTTGACTATCTTACACTGTCCCGTTCGGCCGGATCACTTTCCGGTGGTGAAGCACAAAGAATACGACTGGCAACCCAGATTGGTTCAGGCCTTGTCGGTGTCGCATACATACTTGATGAGCCAAGTATCGGCCTTCATCAGCGAGACAATGGTAAGCTTCTTAAGTCATTAAAGCACCTTCGTGACCTGGGAAATACCTTGATTGTGGTAGAGCATGATGAGGAGACGATGCTTGAGGCTGATTATCTTGTAGATATTGGCCCCGGTGCAGGAAGCCACGGCGGTCAGGTTGTAGTTGCCGGCACGCCTGAAGAGGTTATGAAGTGCAAAGACTCAATAACTGCGGATTATCTTTCCGGCAGAAAGAAGATTGAGGTGCCTTCCAAGAGACGTGAGCCCAGCGGATGGCTTAAGGTCAAGGGAGCCAAGGAGCATAATCTGAAGAATATTGATGTGGATGTGCCACTTGGCGTATTTACCTGCGTTACAGGCGTTTCCGGTTCAGGAAAAAGCTCACTTGTAAACGAGATAATATACAAAACCCTTGCAAAGGAACTGAACAGGGCAAGAACCATTCCGGGAAAATGTGACGGAATAGAAGGAATCGAGCAGCTTGATAAAGTTATAGATATCGACCAGTCACCTATAGGAAGAACTCCCCGCTCTAACCCAGCCACATACACCGGCTTATTTGACCCTATTAGAGACCTTTTTGCCTCCACAACGGATGCAAGAACCCGCGGATACCAGAAGGGCCGTTTCTCCTTCAACGTTAAGGGCGGACGCTGCGAGGCCTGCAATGGAGACGGTATCATAAAGATTGAAATGAACTTTCTTCCGGATGTTTATGTGCCTTGTGAAGTATGTAAGGGCAAGCGCTACAACCGTGAAACATTGGAAGTAAAATACAAAGGCAAGTCAATTTACGACGTGCTGGATATGACTGTAGAAGAGGCGGTTAAGTTCTTTGAGAATGTGCCTACTTTAAGACGAAAGGTGGAAACACTTAATGAGGTTGGCCTTTCCTATCTTGAACTGGGTCACCCTTCTACAGACCTTTCCGGTGGTGAAGCCCAGAGAATCAAGCTTTCCACTGAACTTGCCAAGCGTTCTACGGGAAAGACAATCTACATCCTTGACGAGCCTACAACGGGCTTACATTTTGAAGATGTTAACAAGCTTATATCAATACTTCAGAGACTGGCGGACGGAGGGAACACTGTCCTTGTAATTGAGCATAATCTTGATGTAATCAAGTGTGCCGATTACATAATTGACATTGGTCCTGAAGGCGGAGATAAGGGAGGAACCGTTATTGCAAAGGGAACTCCTGAGGAAGTGGCAGCAGTTAAAAAGAGCTATACGGGACAGTATCTGAAGAAGTGCCTGTAAAGGCGAGGAGTACCATATGCTTAAAATCGCCATATGTGATGATATGATGGAAGACAGGGAGCGAGTGCACAGTATAGTGCAGGAGTTCCTGAAAGAAAAAAACATAAACGCGGAAGTCAGGACATTTGACCATCCTGATACTCTTGTGCACGATTGTGAATCCTTCAGACCGCATATTTACATTCTTGATATTGTAATGCCTATGATTACCGGAATAGAGGCGGCAAGGGAGCTTCGTTGGAACCAGCCGGATGCACAGATTATCTTTGCAACGTCTGAAAAATCCTACGCACTGGAATCTTTTGACGTAAATCCAATCAACTATATTCTTAAGCCTGTTGAAAAAACAAAGCTGTATGAAACCTTGGAAATGGCTATAAGACGCGTGGACATAGAAGAGGAGAAGACTATTACCATAAAGGTCAAGGGCGGCTTTCATACAATTGTGCTTGATGATATTATGTATATTGATTATCGAAATCATATTGTGACATATCACCTTATATCCGGAGAACAGATATCCACGGCCACACTTCGTATCGGTTTTGCAGAATATCTTGAAACAACAGTTGCGGAACCGATATTCGTCCAGTGTCACGAGTCGGTAGCGGTAAATATCAAGGCAATAGACAAGCTGACCAAAACCGATATAATGGTGAGAAACAAAGAAATTATTCCCGTATCAAAAAGCAAATACGCCAACGTGGCAGAACAATACATGAACTACCGATTCGACTAGGAGAAATAATGGATCAGATGGTTTTTACAAGAGCACTCATTGCCCTGGGTGACCTTCTTACAACGTACCTTATAAGGTGCATGCACAAAACCTTTTACGAAGAAAAGGATTGGGCAAAAGAAAATTATATCCTTATGGTCCTGATATATTTTATCGATTGGGGAATGGTTTTCAGCCTGAATATGGTCGGAATCACCTTCCTTAATCTTGTTGGGATGGTTTTGAACTACTTCTTCCCACTGTTTATTTGCTATAAAGTAAAGAACGTAAGGGGTATTACCTACTACATTTTCTACGTGGTTATGAACCTGGCCGTTGACTTCGTTTTTGCCGGGGCAATGGGAGTGCTGGAAAATGGAATGGGCATTGAAAGCCGCTACGAACATATGACCCCGTTGGTGATGCTTGCCATGAACCTTCTTGAAATTGCCGTTGTGTATTTCATATGCAAGTACGGCGGGAAGGCCAGATACGATAAAGTGACCAAAACCACCTGGCTGTTTCTGGCATTACCATGCATGACGCTTATAATCGTTATCTACGAGTTTAT
>JAKSRZ010000112.1 GCA_024403375.1 Lachnospiraceae bacterium | reverse complement strand
CATATCCTTGTAAGGTCGTTGAGGGCACAAAGCTCTACGAAGCATACGGACAAGAAATGATTTCCGAAAGACACAGACATCGTTTTGAGTTTAATAATGAATACCGTGAGCAGATGCAGGCTGCAGGACTTACCATAAGCGGAACATCACCTGATGATGCAATCGTAGAGGCAGTGGAGGTATCCGGAAACAAGTTCCATGTGGGCGTACAGTCACATCCTGAATTTAAGAGCAGACCTAACAAGCCACATCCTTTGTTCGCTGCATTTATTAAAGCAAGCGTTACAAAATAAACTAATAATCTGAGAATGCAATGGGGCATTTTAATTCACCTGTTTTTGGTGTGTTAAAATGCCTTTTTACGTTATCCACAGGAGGAAGAAAATGAACAACGGCCAACAAAAAGGATTATACAGATCGGACTTTGAACATGATAACTGCGGTATCGGTGCAATAGTAAGTATTAAGGGTATCAAGACACATCAGACTGTATCGGATGCACTTAGTATTGTAGAAAATCTTGAGCATAGAGCCGGCAAGGATGCAGAAGGAAAAACCGGTGATGGTGTAGGCATTATGCTGCAGGTTTCCCATAGCTTTTTCAAGCCTACTGCGGAAAAACTCGGAATACATCTTGGTGAGGAAAGAGAATATGGCGTTGGTATGTTTTTCTTCCCTCAGGATGAGCTTAAGAGAAGCCAGGCTCGTAAAATGTTTGAGATTATCGTGGAAAAGGAAGGTATGGAGTTCCTTGGCTGGCGTGAAGTGCCTACAAAGCCTCAGGTACTTGGTCAGAAGGCTGTAGATTGTATGCCTTATATCTGCCAGGCCTTTGTTAAGAAGCCTGCAGGAGTGCCTAAAGGTCTGGAATTTGAAAAGAAGCTCTATGTTGCAAGACGAGTTTTTGAGCAGACATGTGATAATACATATGTTGTATCACTTTCCAGCAGAACGATAGTGTATAAGGGCATGTTCCTTGTGGGACAGCTCAGAACCTTCTTCGAAGACCTTCACAATGAAGACTACGAGTCTGCTATTGCCATTGTTCACTCACGTTTCTCTACAAACACAAATCCCAGCTGGGAGAGAGCTCATCCTAATCGCTTTATAGTTCATAACGGTGAAATAAATACAATTAAAGGTAATGCGGACCGTATGCTGGCTCGTGAGGAGACAATGTACTCTGATTTCCTTGAGGCAGAGCTTTCTAAAATCACACCTGTAGTAAATACACAGGGTTCCGACTCATCAATGCTGGATAATACATTGGAATTCCTTGTTATGAACGGCATTCCGCTTCCTCTTGCTGTAATGATGACTATTCCTGAGCCTTGGGTAAACAATACTGCCATGAGTCAGGACAGACGTGACTTTTACCAGTACTATGCCACAATGATGGAGCCTTGGGACGGCCCTGCATCAATCCTTTTCTCAGATGGCGATATAATGGGTGCCGTTCTTGACAGAAATGGCTTAAGACCCTCAAGATATTATGTCACAAATGATGATTATCTTATTCTTTCCTCCGAGGTAGGTGTACTGCCTATTGAAGAAAGCAGAATCAAGATTAAGGACAGACTGAAGCCCGGCAAAATGCTTCTCGTTGATACTGTAAACGGCAGACTTATCGACGATGAGGAGCTGAAGGCAGATTTTACAACAAGACAGCCTTACGGCGAGTGGCTTGATAAGAAGCTTACGCACCTTAAGGACTTAAAGATTCCTAACAAGCGTGTTCCCATGTACTCGAAGGAGGAAAGAACAAGACTTCAAAAGGCTTTTGGTTATTCCTACGAGGATCTTACCACATCAATTTTACCTATGGCATTAAATGGTGCCGAGGGGATTGGAGCAATGGGCGTGGACGTGCCTCTTGCGGTGCTTTCAGGTCATCATCAGCCCCTGTTTAACTACTTCAAGCAGCTGTTTGCACAGGTTACAAACCCGCCTATTGACTCAATAAGAGAGAAGATTGTAACCTCCACCACAATCTATCTTGGTGCCAGCGGTAACGTGCTTGAAGAGAAAGAGGATAACTGTAAGATGCTCAGAATCAATAACCCGATTCTGACTACCACAGACCTTATGAAAATCAGAAATATGCATGTTCCCGGCTTTAAGGTTGAGACCATTCCCATCATATACTACAAGAATACTTCCTTGGAGAAGGCTGTAGATCACCTTTTTGTTGAGGCGGACAGAGCGCATAGAGATGGTGCGAACATTCTTATCCTTTCCGACAGGGGAGTGGATGAGAACCACGTTGCAATTCCTTCTCTCCTGGCTGTATCCGCACTTCAGCAGTATCTGGTTCAGACTAAGAAGCGTACAAGCCTTTCTGTTATTCTTGAAAGTGGTGAACCCAGAGAAGTGCACCATTTTGCGACACTTTTAGGTTATGGTGCTTCTGCCATCAACCCTTATCTTGCTCAGGAAAGTATTCAGGAACTTATCGATCAGAATATGCTTGATAAGGACTATTATGCAGCAGTTAATGACTATAACGAGGCAATTATAAGCGGAATCATAAAGATTGCGTCCAAAATGGGTATTTCCACAATTCAGTCCTATCAGGGTGCGAAGATTTTTGAAGCAATCGGAATCAGTCCCGATGTGGTAAACAAGTACTTTAAGGGTACAGTAAGCCGAATCGGTGGTATCAATCTTGAAGACATTCAGAAGGATGTGGAAGTACAGCACTCAAAGGTATTCGATCCTCTGGAACTTCATACCGATGAGACTCTGGACAGCCGTGGCCTTCATAAAATGAGAAGCGGCATGGAGGAGCATCTTTATAATCCGGAAACAATCCATCTGCTTCAGCTGTCCACAAGAACCGGTGACTATAAGACCTTTAAGGAGTATACGTCACTTGTTGATAAGGAGGACTCTGTAAGGAACCTCCGTGGCCTTCTGGAATTCAAGAAGGTGAAGAAAAAGGTTTCAATTAATGATGTAGAATCTGTTGATGATATTGTTAAGCGTTTTAAGACCGGAGCTATGTCCTATGGCTCAATTTCAAAGGAGGCTCACGAGACAATGGCTATTGCCATGAATATGATTCATGGTAAGTCCAATTCCGGTGAAGGCGGTGAAGAAGAGGACAGACTTACTGTAGGCCCTGATGGATTAAATCGTTGTTCTGCTATTAAGCAGGTGGCTTCAGGAAGATTTGGTGTTACAAGTAAGTATCTTGTCAGTGCTCAGGAAATCCAGATAAAGATGGCACAGGGAGCGAAGCCCGGTGAGGGCGGACATCTTCCCGGAAAGAAGGTATATCCTTGGATTGCAAAGACACGTCTTTCAACTCCCGGCGTATCACTCATTTCTCCGCCTCCTCATCACGATATCTATTCAATTGAGGACCTGGCACAGCTTATTTACGACCTTAAAAATGCAAATAAAGATGCAAGAATATCCGTAAAGCTTGTATCAGAGGCAGGTGTAGGAACTGTTGCTTCCGGCGTTGCCAAGGCAGGTGCACAGGTAATCCTTATTTCCGGTTATGACGGAGGTACAGGTGCAGCACCCAGAAGCTCAATTCATAATGCGGGTCTTCCTTGGGAACTCGGTCTTGCAGAGGCACATCAGACTCTTACAATGAACGGACTCAGAAATAAGGTTGTAATCGAAACAGACGGCAAACTTATGACCGGACGTGATGTTGCCATAGCTGCAATGCTGGGTGCGGAAGAGTTCGGTTTTGCCACAGCTCCTCTGGTAACTATGGGCTGCGTAATGATGAGAGTATGTAATCTTGATACATGTCCTGTAGGTGTGGCAACACAGAACCCTGAGCTCCGTAAGAGATTTGCGGGAAAGCCCGAGTATGTTGTTAACTTCATGAAGTTTGTTGCACAGGAGCTCCGTGAAATCATGGCAGAGCTTGGTGTGAAGACAGTGGATGAGCTTGTGGGACGTACAGATCTGCTTAAAGTTAAGGATCTGGCAAAGGAAGGCAGACTTTCCAAGGTTGATATGTCAGCAATTCTTCACGGTGTTGAGGGCAAGGCTGAAAAAATCTGCTACACAAAGAAAAATCCTTATGATTTCGAGCTGGAAAAGACAGTGGATGAAAAGGTTCTTCTTAAGAAACTTAGTAAGAAGCTGGCTACAGGAGAAGCAGCAACCATCGAAATCGATGTTACAAATACAGACCGTTCTGTGGGAACATTGTTTGGTGCTGAACTTACAAGACGCTTTGGTGAAACACTTCCCGAAGATACATATCATGTAACATGTAAAGGTGCAGGCGGACAGAGCTTTGGTGCCTTTGTACCTAAGGGACTTACATTGGAGCTTATTGGCGACAGTAATGACTACTTTGGAAAGGGTCTTTCAGGTGGAACTCTGGTTGTATATCCTCCCGAAGGAGCACAGTACAAGGAAGATGAGAATATCGTAATCGGTAACGTGGCATTATATGGTGCAACAAGCGGAAAGGCCTTTATTAATGGTGTTGCCGGTGAGAGATTTGCAGTAAGAAACTCAGGTGCTACGGCTGTTGTAGAGGGCTGCGGCGATCATGGCTGCGAATATATGACAGGCGGACGCGTGGTAGTTATCGGTTCTACAGGAAAGAACTTCGCAGCAGGTATGAGCGGCGGTATTGCATATGTTCTTGACGAAGATGCTCACCTTTATAAGAAACTTAATAAATCCATGGTTTCTCTTGAACCTGTAACAAACAAGTACGACGTACTTGAACTGAAGGAACTCATTGCAGAGCATGCAGAAAAAACCAACTCCGCAAAGGGTAAGGAAATCATTGATAATTTCAGCGAATATCTTCCTAAGTTTAAGAAAATCATTCCTCACGACTATAAGAAGATGATGATGACAATTGTACAGATGGAAGAGAAGGGCCTTAGCTCAGAACAGGCACAGATTGAAGCATTTAACACACTTACTAAGTAAAAGGAAGGACGAAAATGGGAAAAGCAACAGGATTTTTGGATTATGAAAGAAAAACAGCCCAGGCTGTTGAACCCAAGGAAAGAATCAAAAACTTCGAAGAATTCCACCTTCCTCTTTCTTTGGAAGAACAAAAGAAACAAGGTGCAAGATGTATGGAATGCGGCGTTCCCTTCTGCCAGGCCGGCATGAATATAAAGGGAATGACAACAGGATGCCCGCTGAACAACCTGATTCCGGAATGGAATGACCTTGTATACCGCGGTAATTTTGAACAGGCATATTTAAGACTGCATAAAACCAGCAACTTCCCCGAATTTACCTGCCGTGTATGCCCGGGACTTTGTGAAAAGGCCTGCACCTGCAGCCTTAACGGAGAAGCTGTAGCCACAAAAGAGAATGAAATGGCTATTATCGAATATGCTTATGCCAACGGATTGGCAGGTCCGAAGATTCCGGCTGTCAGAACCGGAAAGAAGATTGCTGTAATCGGTTCCGGCCCTTCAGGACTTGCTGTGGCAGACCAGCTCAATTCAAGAGGACATAGTGTAACAGTCTTTGAAAGAAGTGACCGTGTTGGAGGTCTTCTCAGATACGGCATTCCCAACATGAAGCTGGAAAAGCATATTATCGACAGAAAAATAAAGGTAATGGAGGAAGAAGGGGTTGTATTCAAAACCTCTGTAAACGTAGGAAAAGACGTTACAGCAAAATCCATAATCAAGGAGTATGATGCTGTGGTTCTTGCCTGCGGATCCTCAAATCCGAGAGACATTAAAGCTGAGGGAAGAAATGCCAATGGAATCTATTTTGCGGTGGATTTCCTGACCAGAACCACGAAGAGTCTGCTGGATTCCAAT
>JAKSRZ010000111.1 GCA_024403375.1 Lachnospiraceae bacterium | reverse complement strand
GGAAGCTGGAATATTGTATGCTCCACCATATTTCCGCACTGCTTATCGTAAAGGCAGTACTCTCCGCGGCGGGCAACTATTTCCATAGGCACCTTGCTCACCATGTTATGTATTTTATCCGCATAAACACCGGCTGCGTTGATTACAATGCCGGCCTCAATTTCCTGTTTGTCTGTTTTAATCTTGTATCCCGTGGAAGTCCTTGTAATACCCAGAACTTCATTGTCAAACATAAACTCCACACCATTTACATTTGCATTCTCCGCAAACGCAATAGTAAGTTCAAACGGGCATACTATGCCACCTGTAGGTGCCAAAAGAGCCGCAATAACATTCTTCGAAAGGTTAGGCTCCATAGCCCTTGCTTCCTCTCCCGATATGATTTTCATATCAGGAACACCATTTGCTCTTCCTCTTTCCAAAAGCTCTTCAAGCTTTGGAAGACCTGCTTCCTCCGTACAGATAACCATAGAGCCGTTCTGCTTAAAACTGAAATCCAGTTCCTTTGAAAGCTCAGCAGTACGCTGATTGCCTTTTACGTTAAGCTTGGCCTTCAAAGTTCCGGGCTCTGCATCGAAACCTGCGTGAACTATACCGCTGTTTGCCTTGGATGTTCCTTCACATACATCAAGACCCTTTTCCAAAACCACGGTTTTAAGCTCATATTTCGACAGTTCCCTTGCTATCGAACAGCCTGTTACGCCTGCACCGATGATACAAACATCAACCATGTAAACCTCCTGTTGGGAGCATCTCCTACGCTCCCTCATATGTCTTTAGACCTTTAATTATACTCTCATGGAAGTTTATAGTCAACGCAAAAGGAAACCGAAAATCAATTTTCGGTTTCCATAAAATGTGAAATATATCGATGCGGACTTGCGAGTATCTCGAGAAGCTTAGGCTGTGGACTTGCGAGTATCTCGAGAAGCTTTTTTTTGCTCGCAGATACTCAAAAATTATAAAAGCAAGTATCTGAAGCTCAAGACCCCCTGCCGAGATACTTGAGCCTCAAAAAACTGCCTCAAATCCCTCTATTTTTGTATCTCGCCCGCTAAAAGTCGCTTACAGATACTCCGCAAGCCCAGCTTACTAATCGCCGGCATAAAAAAACGGCACCCAGGAGTGCCGTTTTTATTATCATTTTTTCTTTGCCATAAGATCAAGAAGCATATCATTCTTTTTAATGAGGCCCTTTGCTCTCATAAACTCTGAGATACCCCAGGAAATAAGTGCAGGAAGGATGAAGTGCATTACAAGAATCTTTAATATTACGAGCCAGCCTGCTTCAGTCTCTGCCATTACCTGGTATGTCATAAGCTGACCAACAAGTCCGCTTGTACCCATACCTGAGCCTGTAGCGTTGTTTGTCATTCCGAGAAGTGTAATACCGATAGGTCCGAGTATTGCTGAAGAAATAATGGCAGGAAGCCAGATTATGGGTTTCTTCATTATGTTGGGAACCTGAAGCATTGATGTGCCGACGCCCTGTGCGAACAAGCCACCAACACCGTTTTCTCTGTAGCTGGCAACAGCGAAACCGATCATGTTACAGCAGCAGCCGATTGTTGCTGCACCTGCTGCGGGACCTGAAAGGCCAAGGATAAGTCCAAGTGCTGCGGAACTGATGGGAAGTGTAAGCACCATACCCATAATAACAGATACGAGGATACCCATAAGGATGGGCTGCTGTTCTGTTGACCAGTTTACGATATCACCAAGCCATACCATGAACTTGGAGATGGGCGGTCCGAGGATAAGTCCTACAGCGGATCCAGAAAGAATTGTTGTAGCGGGAGTTACAAGTATGTCAAGCTTTGTTTTACCGGAAACAAGTCGTCCTATTGTAATGCCTGTAAGAGCTGCAATATATGCACCAAGAGGTTCTCCGGGTCCGGCAAGTGTTACTACGGAGCCTGAAACAACTGTTCCTGCAATAATTTTGGATGCAAAAGCACCAACCATACCACAAGTCGCAGCTGAGAATGCAACAAGGCCATTCTCCTTAAACTTGCAGGCTACGCCGATACCGATACCGGCACCTGTTACGGATGAGGCCATTGCACCAATAATAACAAGATACTCACCGATTACGCCGGGGATGTAGGAACCTGCCTGCTTTACGATGGTACCGATGATGAGTGTGGCAAAGAGGCCGAGAGCCATGCCGCTAAGTCCATCAATAAAAATGTAGTTCAACACTTTTTTAACTGTCTTCATATTTCTCCTTTTCGGAATCTCTTTTTTCTTCATAACATTGGATTCCGTATTCCCCCTGAAGTTTATTACTTTAGTGGGGCAAAATTTTGAGAAGAAAGATACTCCAAATATCTTGATTTGTCAATAAGGTATGATAAACTATTTCCCAAGTATTTATGCATTTTTTCGTGCAATTTTCTTTAGGAGGTCCACATGAAAATCGGCATAATAGGTGCCATGGAAACGGAAATCGCACAGCTTAAGGAATTGATGAGCTCTGCTAAAGTCACTGAAGTTGCGGGAATGTGTTTCTTTGAAGGCGTTCTCTTCGAAAAATCAGTAATCATCGTTAAGAGCGGAATGGGTAAGGTAAATGCCGCTGCCTGTGCTCAGGTTCTGATCAGTAATTTTCAGGTTACGCACATTATTAACACCGGTGTTGCAGGATGCCTTAATCCTGCCATTGAAATTGGAGACATAGTCCTCAGTACAGATACGTTGGAACACGATTACAACCTGAAAATAATGGGTTTTAAGCGTGGACAGATACCCTCAATGCCTCCCGCTTTCAAGGCAGATGAAACTCTTCTTGCGGTTGCCGAAAAGGCTTCAAAAAAGCTTCCGGAAGGTATCACGGTTCACAAGGGCAGAGTTGTCACCGGAGATGAATTTATTTGCGGAAAAGAGGCCAAAGATGAGCTTGTGCTGCTTTTTCAGGGTTGGTGCTGCGAAATGGAAGGTGCGGCCATCGCTCATGTTGCCTACTTAAACAAGATTCCTTTTCTTGTAATCAGGGCTATCTCAGATAAGGCGGACGGCACTGCCACCGACGATTATAAGTCCTTTGAAACAGCAGCCATTAAGAACTATATTACTCTTGTTACCGGAATAATCAGCGAGCTATAATTCCCACGAATTATCATATTTTTCATTAATTTTGGAGGTCATTATGGATAATTGTATTTTTTGTAAAATTGCGAACGGAGAGATTCCTTCAGCAACTATTTTTGAGAACGAGGACTGCCGTGTAATTCTTGACATTGCACCTGCTGCAAAAGGCCATGCAATCCTTCTTGTAAAGAAGCATTGCCCTAACATTTTCGAAATGGATGCTGAGACTGCAGGACGCATTTTCAGTGTGGTTCCTAAGGTTGCCGCTGCTATTAAGGAGGCTACAGGCTGTGATGGTATGAACATTCTTCAGAACAATGGACCTGCTGCCGGCCAGACAGTTTTCCACCTTCACATCCACTTTATTCCTCGCTTTGATAACGATAAAGTTGCTGTTGGCTGGAAGCCCGGTGCATATGAGGAAGGCGAAGCAGCTGCCCTTGCGGAAAAGATTGCTGCTCTTGTAAAATAAAGCAAAAAAATCAGGGGCCATAATCGGCCCCTTTTGTTGTACTCAGATTTTATTAAAACGGAAAAACGTGTCAAATAATCTCATGATCTTAAAATCGCCCTTAGTGGCAATATCGCCCTGCATAAAGGCTCCCTGGAAGGTCTGACGTCCATTGACGATACGTTCCACAACACTTCTGGTGGTTGTGGCGATTACGTCCGGCTTTTCGTACTCTCCATAATATACCTTAAGTCGTTCCCTTGTTACATCCACAACAAGGTCCTTCTTAGTATCCGTCATCTTTATAAGGAATACGACACGGGTACCATCCGTGGGCGGGATGAAATTATCTTTGAAGTTTCTTATAAACTCCTGTCCTGCTTCGCCGCTTCCCATCATTGTGGTAAAGATTTCTGAAAGCTCCTCAATATCTTCCTTCTGCTTCTTAACAAAAGAATCATCAGAAACATATTTCGAAAGTCTCTCGCCCTCTTCGGGAGTAAGACGCATTGAAGACTGCTCCACGGCATCACAAAGTATCTTTGCGGTACTGGAGGGGAATCTCACTGACTTTCTGTTGATTGTTCTGTACAGGTCCTCTGTGGCAGTTTCAATAATCTTCGCATAATCCGTATTAGTTTCAAACTCGCTCTGATTATTCACGAAAGAAGTTATTCCCGGACAAATACGGCCACCGAGAAGCTCCCAGGCACGAACCAGCGTATTTTCTGCTTCTCTTTCTCCATATGTGGAAGAAATAACCACGGGCATCATATAAATATTGGACAATTTTGATTTATCCGCATACAGCCAACATGAATCAAGGAACTGCTGCAGATAGCCACCGATGCCGAACCACTCCACATGAGCCGCCAAAATAACTCCGTCCGCATCCTTAAGAGTTCCGGACAAGGTAGCTATCTCCTTCTTGCTCTCATACAGATTATAGCGACAAACATCTACGCTAAGCTCCTTAAGCACTTCCTGAATTTTTGACAGAACATATAATGTTGAGTCCTCAATAAGACCACGACCACCATAATAAATATTTATCTTCATTGGTACGCCTTTCAAAAAAACTCTTTGAGTCAATGTTAGCATTTTGGCGCTCTTTAGTCAAACTTTAATGTACCACCGAACACAAAAAGTCGCCGACATGAGAGCCGGCGACTTTTCTATATAAGCCTAAGCAATATTCAAATTACTTGTAGAGCTCAACAAGCTTCTGGAGATGTGCATATCTCTCTGTAGCTGCGTCCTCAGACTTAGCGAAGAGATCTGTAGCACGATCAGGGAATGCCTTGATGAGGGATGTGTAACGAGCCTCGTTGTTAAGGAATTCCTGATATGATCCGTCACCTTCCTTGGATGTGAGAGTGAAAGGATTCTTTCCTTCTGCCTTAAGAGCAGGATTGAAGGAGAAGAGGTTCCAGTAACCAGCCTTAACAGCCTTCTTCATCTCATCCTGGCAGTGGTTCATGCCGCCCTTAGCGATACCGTGAAGTTCACAAGGAGCATAACCAATGATAAGTGAAGGACCATCATAAGCTTCAGCCTCTGCGATAGCCTTAACAGCCTGAGCAGGGTTAGCACCAAGAGCGATCTGAGCAACGTATACATAACCATAGCTCATAGCGATCTCAGCAAGGCTCTTCTTCTTGATTTCCTTACCGGCAGCAGCGAACTGACAAACTTCACCGATGTTGGAAGCCTTAGAAGCCTGACCACCTGTGTTGGAGTACATTTCTGTATCGAATACGAATACGTTAACGTTCTCATGAGCAGCAAGTACATGGTCGAGACCGCCGAAACCGATATCATATGCCCAACCATCACCACCGAAGATCCATACGGACTTCTTAGCAAGGTACTGCTTCTTGGAAAGGATTTCCTGTGCGCAACCGCACTCGCAGTTAGGAGCAAATGCCTCGAGCTCTGCAATAAGAGCCTTAGCGTCCTTTGTATTGTTTCTTGTGTCATCCTTAGAAGCAAGGAATGCAGCGATAGCAGCCTTTAATGATTCAGGAGCCTTGTCGCCTGCAGCCATCTTCTCAAGCTTAGCGATGAGCTGGTCACGAAGAACCTTCTGGCCAAGGTACATACCGAAGCCGTGCTCAGCGTTATCCTCGAAGAGGGAGTTAGACCAAGCAGGACCCTGGAGGGAATCCTTATTTACTGTGTAAGGTGATGTTGCAGCAGGACCACCCCAGATGGAAGAACAACCTGTAGCATTGGAGATGTACATGTTCTCACCGAAGAGCTGAGTAATAAGTCTTGCATAAGATGTCTCTGCACAACCTGCACATGAGCCTGAGAACTCAAGAAGAGGCTGATTGTACTGAGAACCGATAGG
>JAKSRZ010000110.1 GCA_024403375.1 Lachnospiraceae bacterium | reverse complement strand
TATTCCAGAATCTGGAACCGCTTCCTTTACGATCAGGGTATTTCCCCTGTTAAAGAGCCTTTCAAGAAGCTTGTTCATCAGGGTATGATTCTTGGAGCAAACGGCATTAAGATGGGAAAGAGATTCCCTGAATTTGTTGTAAATCCCAGCGACATCGTAAATCAGTACGGTGCAGACACACTTCGTCTCTATGAAATGTTTATGGGCGCACTTGAAGCATCCAAGCCTTGGAGTGCAACAGGTGTAGATGGAGCAAGACGTTTCATCAACCGTGTATGGGCATTCTTTACAGACGAAGAGAAGCTTACAGCAACAGACAATGATGCTCTTAAGAAGGTATATCACCAGACAATCAAGAAGGTTTCTCATGACTATGAGACTCTGGGCTTCAATACAGCAATTGCACAGCTTATGATTTTCGTAAACAAGTGCTACGAAGAGAAGAGCTGCCCTAAGGAGTATGCAGAGGGCTTCATAAAGATGTTCTCTTGCGTATGCCCTCACGTTGGCGAAGAAATCTGGCAGATTCTTGGACATGATGGATCTATTGCACTTGAAACATGGCCTGTTCTTGATGAGAGTGCTCTTGTTGAGGATACAGTTGAGATTGGTGTACAGGTTAACGGAAAACTTCGTGGCGTAGTAAAGCTTGCAGTTGATGAGGCAAATGACTCAGCTATTGCAAAAGCTAAGGAAGTTGAAAGTGTTAAGCCTTTCGTAGATGGAAAGACTGTTGTTAAGGAAATCTACGTTAAGGGAAGAATTGTAAATATCGTGGTAAAATAAATGAATGACATCTTACTCGGCTCCCACGTGGGAATGAGCGGTAAGGATATGTTTCTTGGCTCCGTACGTGAAGCTCTTTCCTACGGGGCCAATACCTTTATGCTTTACACAGGAGCTCCTCAAAATACAAAAAGAAAAGAAATCAGTGAATTGAATATTGAGGAGGGAAGGGCACTGATGCAGGAGAGCGGCATAGATCGCTTTGTTGTTCATGCACCTTATATTATTAACCTTGCCAATACCGTTAAGCCTGAGATTTTTTCTCTTGCCACCGATTTCTTGAGAAAAGAAATCGAGAGAACCGAAGCAATGGGAGGAGACACATTGATTCTTCATCCCGGCTCTCATGTCGGTGCCGGGGCAGAAGCAGGTATTGCCCAAATATGCGACGGACTTAATGAAGTTCTGACATCGGATATGAAAATTACAATTTCACTGGAAACCATGGCGGGAAAAGGCAGCGAAGTGGGCAGAACCTTTGAAGAACTTAAAGCCATTTTTGATGGCGTAAAGTATAACGATAAGCTTCGCGTTTGCTTTGATACATGCCATACATGGGACAGCGGATACGACATTGCCAATTGCTTTGACGAAGTAATGGAAAACTTTGACAAAATTCTTGGAATTGATAAAATAGCAGTGTTCCATATTAATGACAGTAAGAATGAGAAGGGAGCAGCTAAAGACCGTCATGCCAATATCGGAGACGGATTTATCGGCTGCGAGGCTCTCAGACGAATCGTTCACGACAAACGATTCGTTAATGTACCTAAAATACTTGAGACACCGTATATTGGGGACAATGCCCCATACAAGCAGGAAATCGAGATTTTGAGAAAATAGGTAGATTACCTTGGCAAATACGATTAAAACAGAATTTCATATACATACAAAGTACTCTTCCGACAGTTTGCTCAGCGAAAGCGTTCTGCTTCTTATGTGCAGACTGAAGAAGCTTCGTTGCATTGCCATAACGGATCATAATGAGCTTAAGGGAGCACTTAAAATTAGAGATGACTTCCAAAAGCGAGGAATTACAGTGATTCCCGGTGAGGAAGTCTTTTCTGCGGATGGAGAAATAATAGGCCTGTTCTTAAAAAACAGAATTGCACCCGGAATGTCGGCTGAAGAAACGGTGCAGGAAATAAAAAAACAGGGCGGACTTGTTTATATTCCGCATCCATATGACGAAAAAAGATATAAGACCGTTATTAAAGCGGATGCACTTTCACGCATAGCCGATGAAGTTGATTTTATTGAGTGTCATAACGGAAGAAATATTTCAGCAGAATTTTCGAGACGGCAAAACGATATTGCCGAAAAATATGGGAAGATTAAGGCTGTGGGAAGCGACGCCCATACCTTCTTCGAAATCGGAAGAAACACGGTATATCTTTCTTCAGTTAAAAAGGAAGAACTGAGAGACGCACTTAAAAATGCGGATTTTACGAAGAAAAAATGCTTATGGTTATCGCACAAAGCGACGATATTGGCTAAGATTATAAAAAGGCTAAGGAGAAAATAAAGTGGAATACAAGGAGATGACTGCGGCGGAAGTTAAAAAGTGCTGCAGGAGCTTAAGTGAAGAGATTCTTCAGACCGGATACAATCCTGATCTTGTAGTTTTCATAGCTAAGGGAGCTTTTCAGATAGGAAAAATCATT
Source organism: Lachnospiraceae bacterium (assembly GCA_024403375.1). Classification (GTDB taxonomy): domain Bacteria; phylum Bacillota; class Clostridia; order Lachnospirales; family Lachnospiraceae; genus RGIG3528. The sequence goes on along the minus strand of JAKSRZ010000110.1, from coordinate 3,545 downwards.
TCAGAAAATTTTGATTGTCCTATGGTGGAAATTAACTGCTCCAGAAAAGGCAGTAAACTGAAAAATGCACTATCACCATTTTTTAAGCTTATCCCATCCGGATTAAAAGCAATGCTTCGTGAGAAAGAGATGAATAACCTTTCGAAAAAGGCCGACAGTGAGAGAACTGCAGAATATGACGTAGTATCCTGGTCAAAACATGACTCTGCGAAACGCATCCTTCTTGTGGATGATTCAATAGACAGCGGATACAGCATGCGAGCTGCGTATGACTGTGTTAAAGAGTACTTTGCGGGAGCAGAGGTAAGAATAGCCGTTATTAATGAGTTTGAAGGCTCGGAAAAGGTTATTTCATCGGACTATTGTCTGCTTCAGAATACATTGATTTCCGGACCTTGGTCAGCAGACTCCAAGGAACATAAACGATTTATCGCTCGTTACGAAGAGTGGAAAAAACAGGAACGAAAGAATGAAACAGCTGACGCTTAGAGAAATACAACTGAAACAACTTGAACTCCTGGTAGAAACGGTCAGATTGTGCAACAAGTATGATATACCATACTACCTTATCGGGGGCACACTGATTGGAGCCGTAAGACACAAGGGATTCATCCCCTGGGATGATGACATTGATGTTGCGATTCCAAGACCATCCTATGAACGCTTTATTAAGATTGCGCGAACAGAACTGGACAAAAAGTACATTCTTGAGCATTACTCGACTACCGAAGGCTACGGGGAATATCTTCTTCACATAACGGATCCCAACGTAATAATCAGCGTAAACAAGGTTAAAAACATAGAATCCGGAGTTTACATTGATATTTTGCCCATTGATGGAATTCCTTCCGAACCTGTGAGACTTTTCTTTTATAAGTTGCAGATTCTCAAGTTCAGAGCATTGGCGGGACTTGTGAATATTGATTCTATACGAGATAAAGAGCGAACCGGAATAGAGAAACTAATTATTGCTTTCGGCAAAATGACAAGAATCGGCAAGCTTCTGAATCTGAAAAAAATCCGCAAAAAAACAGATGAGTATGTTCAGCAGTTCAGCTTTGATGAATGCGAGAAGGTGGGCACCATATTCGGAAATTATGGTTTCCATGAGATAGTACCAAAGGACTTCTTTGGGAAGGGCGTGGAAGTTACTTTCGAGGGGAAAAAGTTCATAGGGCCCTCAAGAACACACGAGTATCTTCAGCATATGTACGGCGACTATATGAGCCCGCCGCCTGAAAGTGAAAGAATAGGCCATCATGTAAATGAAAAGGTAATTACGGATGTTTCAGGGAAGAATGATGAATTATGAGCATTAAAAAAATCGGCTTCACGAGAGAAGCCGATTTTTTGTGTTACCAGAAACCATAAGGTGTTGGAACGGGAGTGGGTATCATATATGCCGGACCGCATTCTTTACAGTATTCAGATGGCATTATGTATTTTGTGTCTACAGTCTTATATTCAATCTGTTTTTTTATTTCCTCAGGCTTAGGTGTAGCTGTGGGAACGAATTCCTCAGGAGTAGGAGTGGGTGAAAGCATTGTTTTGTCCAACTCTGTAGGAGTCCATAATTCAGGCTCGTTCTTGATTAACAGAACTTCTTCCTTAGTGTTGGTGCAGTATTTTGTGGCAAGCAAACCGGTGTCAACACAGATGGTTGCCTTTCTGTGACAATTACAATAGTCAGTGGGAGCAGTACCTAAGGCAAAATACTCATCGCGTACGTAGGAACCACCTTCATAGTTGTCGCAAAGACCGGGAGCCGCAAGGAGACCTGACTTTGTACAAATCTTTGCAGTAACGATATTGTCAGGTGCAGAGAAGCCTATGTCCTCAAGCTGTTTGAGCTCATGAACCTGTTCCATAATCTGTCGCCAGAGTCCAAGATGGGTGCTGGTTACATCTACAGTGTAGGAAATGTCGAAGCCTTCCCAGATACCTGCAGTGTAGTAGGGAGAGAAGCCCTCAAACCAGAGGTCGTAGTTATCTGTAGTGGTACCTGACTTGCCGGCTACTGTCATCTGATATTCCTTGGGATTTGCTCTTGAGGCTGAACCGATAGTAGGTTTAACTGTATCTTCCATGGCTGTTGTAAGAAGGTATGCGGTGGAAGTCTTTATAACCTGTTTCTTCTCAGCAGTATGTCGAATAATAACATTTCCGTCATGATCAAGAACTTCGGTATAGTAATACGGGGTGTTATAGATGCCATTATTTGCGATTGCGGCATATGCAGCCGTAAGTTCAAGGTTTGTAACACCATTTGTAAGACCGCCGAGGGCTAGAGGAAGGCCGATATCGGTGTAAACCTTTCCGTCTTCGTCAGTCATATAATCAACAAGGGTTGTAAATCCAAGTCTCTGGAGGTACTGGAAAGCAACCTGAGGGGATACTTTTTCAAGGGCCTTTACGGCAAGGATATTCATGGAGTAGGAGATACCAAGACGTGGTGTACATAATCCCTGATAACCCTTTGAATACCAGTTGTTAACTTCCTTTGTTGTGCCTGTATAGTAATATGGACTATCATCAATTGCAGTACCGAGAGTTACCGTACCGGTATCGATGGCAGGAAGATAAGCGGCCAGAACCTTGTATGTGGAACCTACCTGTCTTAGGGAATCGGTTGCACGGGAGAAAGTTCTGTTACCAATCTTCGAACCTCGTCCACCAACAATGGCAATGATTTTTCCTGTGGACTGCTCAATCATTACAAAGGATATCTGAGGCTGAAGAGTGTGAACATATCTTTCACCGAGAACGGTATCCCCTTCATTGACGTGAGCATCGTAAAACTGATCGATACATTTTTCTATATAGTCAAGGTCAGCTGTCATAAGGTCGAAAACACCACCGTATATTCTTGATGTGGCCTTGTCGGTATCGTCAAAATAATTGAAATATTTAAGGAAATCAGCCAGCTGATAGTGAACGGTCTTTCCATCTGCCTGCTGAACCGAAAGGGCGTAAGAAATATCATAAAATGTTCCTTCGCCAAGGTCAGGATAGTTTTCTGCATTATTGATGACACTATCGCAGATTTCCTGGATTTCGTGATCCTGAGTGGTCATTACGGAAAGTCCGCCCGTATAAATCATGTCCGAAGCCTGCTCCTTTGTGTAACCAAGGTTCATAAGATCAGTCATCAGGCAGGAAATAACTTCATCTGTAAAATAACTATAGTATTCTTTGTTTTTTGTGGACTCAACATAATCGAAAATTCTGATGTAAACACTTTCTGTATCGGCCACCGCAATATCGTAGGCTTCTCTGTCGATGAAGCCGTTTTCCAGCATCTCTCTGAATACTTCCGCACGACGTTCTTTATTGTCGTCAGGGTAATGGTAGGGATTCATATTGGTGGGAGACTGGGGAAGGCTGGCCAGAACGCCTGCTTCCGAAAGAGTAAGGTCCTTAACATCCTTGCCGAAATATGTCTGTGAAGCCATCTGTATGCCGTAGGCACCTTGACCAAAGTTAATTGTGTTAAGGTAATACTCAAGAATCTGCATTTTGGTGAGAGTGTCCTCAAGCTTGATTGC
>JAKSRZ010000011.1 GCA_024403375.1 Lachnospiraceae bacterium | reverse complement strand
ATATTGTAACCGGTTTCTGTCTCATTACTGCTTTTGATATCTGATCGTCCTGAGGAATGGACCCTACAAAATCCAAGTTGATGCTTAAAAACTTGCTTACAACATTTTTCATGTTTTCGTAGAGGACTCTTCCTTCTTCTTCATCCTTGACGCGATTTGCAATGAATTTTATTGTGGTACTGCTTTTTGAGAATTCGGACTTTCTGTTAAGTGCTTTCAGCAATGCATACGCATCTGTAATAGATGTAGGCTCGGGAGTTGCAATAAGGAGCACCTCATTGCTTGATGCAACAAATTCCAGGACGCTGTCCGATATTCCGGCTCCCGTATCAATAATAATCAAATCTGCGTAGTTATCCAGTTCTGCAAGCCTTTTGGTAAGATAAAGAACCTGATCCTTATTCATTGAGGCCAGCTCCTGAATTCCGGATCCTCCGGAAATGAACTTGATTCCCTCAGGGCCGTCAGTAATTATATCTGCCAGAGTTCTTCCTCTGAACATAAGGTCCGCAAGGTTTGCCTGAGGTCTGATGCCAAGCATTACTTCAATATTTGCAAGGCCAAAGTCTGCATCAAGAAGCACTACCCTTTTACCCATTCTGGACATACATATAGCCAGGTTAAGGGAAAGGCTTGATTTTCCCACGCCACCTTTACCACTTGTTACGGTTATTACTCTTGCTGATGGTTTCTGTTCTGTTTCAGAAACCATTTGTCTGAGTCTGTCGGCTTGATCCATCAGTTCGCACCTCCTAACAGTTGCTTAGCGATACTTTGAGGATTAATCCTTGCAATATCGTCCGGAACATTCTGTCCGTTGGTTGCATATGAAAGTGGAGCATTTGTAAGCATTTTTATGTTGAAAATATTGCCAATGCATTCTGTCTCATCCAGCTTTGTAAAAATCAGGTTGTAGTCTGCAAATTCTGAATAAGCGTCTGTAATCTTTACAAGATCCTTGTATTTTGTTGCCGCAGAAAGCACCAGATATATTTCTCTCTGTTCCTTCGGAACTGTTTTGATGAGCTTTTCGATATCGTCTCTCTGTTCCTTGTTTTTATGGGAACGTCCTGCTGTATCAACGAGCACAATATCGTAACCCGAAAAGTCTGCCATCGCATCTTTCATGTCTGTTTCGGCATAAATAACCTTCAAAGGAACATTAAGAATTGATGCATAGCGCTGTAACTGATCCACTGCACCAAGTCTGTAAGTATCCGCAGCGAAAAGTGCCACTTTTCCCTTCATTCCAAGCTTGAGGCTTGATGCTATTTTTGCTATGGTCGTTGTCTTTCCCACACCTGTGGGGCCAATAAAAAATACGTACTTTGTTTTTCCTTCTTCAAGAGCAAGTGTCTGTGGTTCACCAAGCTTCAGAATCAGCTTCTGATAAATATTGGACAAAATACTTCTCACATCGGAGTCAGGCTTAAGTGTCTGCTCAATCTCGGAGATCAAAGTATTGGCATACTCTTCCTCTACTTCATTTGCCACCAGCTTATTGTAAATCATTCTGACGCAAGTAAGTGCTGTGTTATCCGTATCTGTAACAGCCGCTTCTTTTGTTGCTGCCTTGTTTTCTCTTTCCTTAACAGGCTGGGGTTTTATTACCGGTGCACTTTCCCTCTGCATATTCTGCAGACCGTCAAGAAGCTGTTCGATAGGGAATGCCTTATCTTCTTTAGGAATCACAGTGGAAAAGCCCATACCGTTTCCGTTGGAATAGTTCACTCCGGTATTAAGCGGCGGCAGAGACTTCTTTGTATACTCTGTATTGTTGTCCACAGATGCCGTCACTTCAACAGAAGCCTTCCTGAAAAGCTTTACAAGCCCCTTCGGCTTAATTGTTTTAATATGTGTAATTATTACATCCTTACCAAGTTCAGCTTTAGCCTTTTCCAGTGCTTCCGCTTCCGTCGGTGCTTCAAATTTTTTAATCAGCATATCAGCCCGTCACCATCCCAACAGATTGTAATTCAACATTTGATTCGATTTCGTTATAAGAAATAACAATTAGATCAGGGAAATAATCCTTCGTCAGACGCTTAAAATACATCCTGACAATCGGAGAAGTTATAATAATCGGATTTCCGCCGAGATTCTCCAGTTTCTCGACTTCCTCTTTAACAGAACGCATTATCCGCTGGTTTCTGTCCGGATCTATAGCAATATATGAGCCTTGCTCAGTCTGCTTAACGCAATTCATAATCTCCTGCTCAATTTTAGGATCCAGCGTAACCACGTTTGTGGACATATTCACAGGGAAATATCGATTGGATATAAATCGCTTTATGCTGGGACTCTGTCTTACATATTCCGTAAGTACATCCGTATCTCTTGTGGAGCCTGCGTAGTCGGCAAGGGTTTCAAAAATGGTTACAAGGTCACGTATTGATACGCCCTCACGAAGCAGGTTCTGAAGAACCTTCTGCACTTCACCGATGCCCATAAGCTTAGGAATAAGTTCTGTAACAACAGTTCCGTTGTTCTCCTGAATATTGTTAACAAGGCTCTGAACATCCTGACGAGTAAGGAGCTCATCAAGGTGCTGCTTAATAACTTCGGTAAGATGAGTTGCAATAATTGAAGGCGGATCAACAACCGTATATCCGTAGCTTTCTGCTCTTTCTCGCTGGCTTTCGGTAATCCATATTGCCGGAAGGTGGAAGGACGGTTCGTAGGTAGGAATACCTGTAATCTCCTCCTCAACATATCCGGGATTCATAGCCATGTAGTGATCAAAAAGGATTTCTCCTTCGCTTACCTGAATACCTTTAATCTTAATTATGTACTGATTCGGATTCAGCTGAATATTATCTCTCATTCGAATTGTAGGCACTACACAACCATATTCCAGTGCTATCTGTCTTCTGATGAGAACAACTCGGTCAAGAAGGTCTCCGCCCTGATTTGCATCGGCAAGAGGAATAATGCCGTATCCGAACTCAAGTTCGATGGAGTCCACGTTAAGCAACGATACAACGTTTTCCGGTTTTCGTATCTCTTCCGCGCTGGTTTCAACCTCCGATACTTCATTTTCAACCATTGCGACTTCGAGCTTACTCTGAATGGCTCTTGCAGTAAGAATAAATGCGACGCCGTACACAACGAATACAATGGTGGGAAGTGCCGTAAATATACCAAGAATCGACATCGCCGCACCAACAACGTACATTGTTTTAGGTGTGCTGAAAAGCTGACCCACAAGAAGGTCTCCTGTATTTGTCTCGGAGGAAACCTTTGTAACCACAATACCTGTTGAAAGTGAAATTATAAGTGAAGGAATCTGCGAAACCAGACCGTCACCGATTGTAAGCATTGCATAATTGTTAAGAGCGGAGGATATGTCCATTCCCTGCATTAACATACCTGTAGCGATACCGCCCACAAGGTTTATAATAGTAATAAGGAGACCTGCTGTAGCATCTCCCTTAACGTACTTCGTAGCACCGTCCATGGCTCCGAAGAAATTTGACTCGTCCTGAATCTTCTTTCTGCGTTCCTGAGCCTCTTTATCGGTGATTGCACCTGTATTTAAGTCCGCATCAATGGACATCTGCTTGCCGGGCATAGCATCAAGGGTGAATCTTGCGGATACTTCGGCAACTCGTTCAGAACCTTTGTTGATAACCATGAACTGAACAATAAGCAAAATAACGAAAACGATTGACCCAATAACAATGCTGTCTCCGCCAACAAACTTACCGAAGGCTTCTACTACTGCTCCGGCATAACCCTTGGAAAGAATATTTCTTGTTGATGACACGTTCAGTGAGATTCTGAAAATTGTAGTAAACAGCAACAATGTAGGGAATGATGACATCTGCAATACATCGGTGCTGAAAAGTGCAGTAAAAAGAATAATGAAAGCAATGGCAATATTAAATGCCATCAGCACATCCAGAAAGAATGTGGGTAACGGGATAATCAAGAATATAATGGCGCACAATATGTAAACGCCTATAAAAATGTCATTTCTTTTCATTTTGTGCACCCTTTCTGATTATTTTAGTATTGTTTACCTGTTGTCTGGTAAACGTATGACAATACCTCAGCCGCCATAGCGTACAGTTCCGGAGGTATTTCTGAATCCAAATCTACGTTTGTGTAAAGCATTCTGGCAAGAGCCTTGTTTTCAACAATGGGAACCTTGTTTTCTCTTGCCACTTCCTTGATTTTCTGAGCCACGAAATCGGCACCCTTTGCCACAAGCACCGGAGCCGATGAAACAGCCTTATCATACTTTAATGCACAGGCGAAGTGTGTAGGGTTGGTAATAACAACATCCGCTCCCGGAACCTTTTCCATCATACGACGCTGTGAGGCTTCTCTCATCTTCTGTTTGATTCTGCCCTTGATCTGAGGATCTCCTTCAGTCTGCTTGAACTCGTCCTTGACCTCCTGCTTTGTCATTCTCATGTCCTTCTTGAACTTGAAGTAATGATAAATGAAATCGGCAAAACCTATCAGAAGGTATATGGCGCTTATTTTTACGCCCATATTAATAACAAAATTTCCGATATATTTAACCGCCTGGAGCAGCTCCAGCTCATAAAAGATTTTAATCGTATCATAATCCTTTACGATAGTTGTCCATGCGATATAAAAAACCAACGCAATTTTTACTACTGACTTGACAAGCTCAAATATTTTGTCAGCAGAAAACATTCTCTTAAATCCCTTTAACGGACTTATTTTATCAAGCTTCGGCTGCAAGGGCTTTGCGGTAGGTTTCCATTTTACCTGTGCCACATTAACGCCAAATGCTACGATAATTGCTATTGCAAACATAGGTAAAGTGGTTATGAGAATTCTGATATAGCCCTGCCTTAGTAATGCGGTAAAGAAACCAATGTTTGGCATTTCCGTAGCATATACATGGATGGTTGTATAGTTTTCCGGAAAAGCCTTAATAAAGTTATCAGCCATATATCCCACAAAAATCTTTATGGAAATGAACAATGCGAAAAGCATGGCCGCTGTAACAAGTTCCTGACTCTTGTTTACCTGTCCTTCTTTTCTGGCATCATCAAGTCTTTTGGCTGTAGCCTCTTCGGTTTTTTCACCACCGGCACCCTCTTCAGCAAAGAGCTGAAGGTTAAGCCCCAGGTAGCTCTTATATTCTGTGATTTGTATTAACTCACTTCTTTTCACTTTATGCTTTACCCCAAATAGCTGGAAAAATTAAACAATTCAATAATATACTCCCTAAGCGTTGTCAGCAGCCAGCTACCCGCCAGAATCAGAACCAGAAACACGCCTAAAAGCTTAGGTACGAAAGTCAATGTTGATTCCTGAATTGAAGTCAGTGTCTGAATAATACTGATTACGAGACCAATTACAAGGGATACAAGAAGCATTGGTGCAGAAAGCTTTAATGCCATTACAAGAGTCTGAGAAAATATGTCTATTATTGTCTGCTCTGTCATTTAACTTCCCTCCCTCATAAAATATATTGCATTTCTCATATTCTCTATCATGTTTTCGAAAATCATATCCGATATACCAGGTAACAACAAAAGCATGATAACAAGAACAGTTATTCCCACGAATATTTTCAGCTGAAAACCAATTACAAACATATTCAGCTGTGGTGCTGCTTTAGCAAGGATTGCCAGTATGGTATTGACAACCAGCATTGCCGCAAATTCAGGTAATACTATTCTGAATGCCAATATCATATAGCTGCCCATATAAGCAAGATATTGCTGAAATATGGTTTCTTTTAGTACCAGCCCCCCAACAGGAATGGCCGTAAAAGAATCTATAACCGCCTTCAGAATAAACAGGTGCATATTAGTTACAATCAATGTCATTATTACAGAGTAATTCAGAATCGTACTGGATATTGTAACCGATACCTGGCTTTGAGGATCCAGTTCCTGTGTGTTGGATAAACCAACTTCCATGTCAATCAGCTGGCCGGCCAATGACAAAATATAATATGCCAGATTCGCAAACAGTCCAAGAATGAGGCCCACGACGGCCTCTTTTATTATAAGCACTGCATAGCCTATTACTCCCCCATATACAAGGGGCTCATAGGGTGTAACAAAATAAACTACTATTGCTACAGCCGCAGACAGCAGCAGCTTTCCTCTCACAGGAAAGTCCCTTAGCGAGAACACCGGTGCCACAATTAAAAACGCCGAAATTCTTACTAAAATAGCCAGCAGAAATTCCAGATTTTCTACAGTAAAATTTGCCATAACAATTCCAACAGCCTCTTATCGGCAGTTCAATACCAATTATCCGCTAATAAAACGTCATTACAAGCTGCTCGATAACGAGTGTCCAGCCGTCAACAACAATAAACAACAAAATCTTAAATGGTGTTGAAATAGTTGTAGGAGGAAGCATCATCATACCCATTGACATAAGTGTGGATGACACAACCATATCTATAACTATGAATGGCAAATAAATAATAAATCCGATATAAAAAGCAATTCTGAGTTCAGAAATGATAAATGATGGAATAAGAACATACGTCGGAATGTCCGCAAGATTCTCTACAGTGTCAATATTTGCAATCTTACAAAAGAGTGTAAGGTCAGACTCATTTCTGATCTGACTGAACATAAATTCTCTTATAGGCTCCGTGCCGGCAGTAAGTGCCTCTTCATACGTAATCTGATTGTTTTCCAAAGGAATAATTGCATTTGTATTTACCTGAGCAAATACGGGCTCCATAATGAAAAATGTAAGGAATAATGCTAATCCTATCAGAACCTGATTGGGAGGCGTTGTCTGCATACCAAGAGCAGAACGGACAAAGTGAAGTACAATAAGAATTCTCATGAAGCTCGTAACCATAATAAGTATGGACGGAGCCAGCGAGATAACTGTCAGAATACCTAAGATTCTAAGTGTTGATGAAAGACCGTTGTTTTCATCATTATTCCCGGTAGAAAAAGAAATGTCCATGTCACCAAGATTGCCTTGCAAAGAAAAGCCCGGTCTCGGACTTTCGGTCACAGTAGCCTCAGCAGCATAGACATAATTTGTTTTTGAAACACAAATAGAGGTTAATACAATTATTAAACCAATAACTACAAAAGATAACACCTTATTGTAGTTTTGAACTGATTTTGTCATTGCTGAATTAACCTTATTTGTTGAATAATCTATTTTTCTATTTTATTTTCCGAAGCCGAATCATCTCCGGAACCATTCTGTGTCTTATTCACAATGTTCTTCAGAACATCCTTAAAGGACACCTGAGGCACCGAAACTTCCTCGTTGAATACAAGCTCATCTTCCTTGAGTTCGGTGAGCAAAGTAATGTTATCCTTTGCTACACTTATTACAACATATTTTGTTCCAATTCTCAACAGTTGGATGAACTTATTTTGTGCAACCGTATAAGTTTCTATTACTTCTATGTTGCTGCCTTTGCGACTTTTCAGCTGTCTTCCGGCAACAAACTTAGTTGTGTAATAGCACGCTACTACCACAATCAAGAAAACTACAATTACACCCAACAACTCCAGAATGCTTTCCCATGTACTTTTAACAGCCGGGAGGCCTGATACTGAAAGCAAAATATTAAGCATAATATTAGCCGATTACTTTTCTGACAGCCTCAAGAACACGATCTGCCTGGAAAGGTTTTACGATGAAATCCTTAGCACCTGCCTGAATGGACTCAATAACCATTGCCTGCTGACCCATTGCAGAACACATAATAATATTTGCGCTGCTGTCCTTAGCACGGATAGCTTTAAGAGCACCAATACCATCAAGCTCAGGCATTGTGATATCCATCATAACAAGATCGGGTTTAGTTTCTGAATACTTGTCAACTGCGATGGCACCATTCTCAGCTTCACCTGCAATTTCGTAACCATTCTTTGTAAGAATGTCCTTGATCATCATTCTCATGAATGCTGCATCGTCGCAAATCAGAATATTTTTAGCCATAACTTTTCTCCTATCTTTTGTATAAAGTTAAATCAGTTCGATTAATTATACCATACACAAAATAAATGACAATGTTGTTAAGACTTATTTAATCAATTTTTGGCAATTTCTAAACTATTTTATAACGTCAGAAATTCTGATACCGAAAGACTCGCCGATTACTACAACTTCGCCCTTCGCTACGAACTTGCCATTTACAAGAACGTCAATGGGTTCTCCTGCAATACGATTAAGCTCAACTACTGTGCCTGGTGCAAATTCAAGAATTTCTTTAATCGACTTACTTGTTCTTCCCAGTTCTACGGATACCTCCAACGGAACGTCTAAGAGAAGATCAATGTTTTCTGTCTGTAATAACGGGCTCTGAACCTGCATGAAAGGCTGGAACTGTGCCGGGTATACGTTAGCTTCAGGCTGCTGCATCATCTGCATAGGCTGCCCCATCATGGGCTGTCCCATCATAGGTTGTTGTCCCATCATAGGCTGTCCCATCATTCCCATCATTCCCATCATGCCGCCCATTGATGCATCGGGAGTCGGTGCTGCGGGTGCAGGAGCCGGTGCCGGTGCGGGTGCAGGGGCCGGTGCGGGTGCGGGGGCAGGGGCCGGTGCGGGTTCTTCTCCACCTGTAAACTTTCTGTACAAATCCTTGGCAAACTGAACAGGATAAAGCTGCATAAGTGTACTATCAACAAGGTCACCGATAGTCATTTTAAATGCAACCTGTACAAACTCATTTTTAAGGAAGTCCGCGATTTCAGAAACATCCTTAATTGATGCCATATCAATAATATTGGCTGAAGGAGGAGTAATATCAACCTTCGTCTCAATCATTGAGGAAATAGATGTGGATGCTGAACCCATCATCTGGTTCATTGCTTCACTTATGGCACTGAGGTGTAAATCCGAAAGGTCACCGTTGATGTTGGAACCATCGCCGCCCATCATAAGATCGGCAATAATCTTTACATCGTTTTCTTTCAGAATCAGTATGTTATTTCCATCAAGACCCTCTTTGTAAAGAATCTGAATGAATATACAAGGCTTATCGTATTTTGAAACCAACTGCTCCCATGTAAGAATGTTAACTGTAGGTGTGGAAATATCAACCTTCTGGTTAACGAGAGCTGCGAGGGTTGTTGCCGAGGAGCCCATACTGATGTTGGAAATTTCACCAATGGCATCTTTTTCATTAGCGCTAAGGCTTTCACCGCCTGAGGATGAACCAGTCTCAGCGACATCGTCATCGTCGGAAGAATTGAACAATGCATTTATTTCTTCCTGGGATAATAATCCATCCATACTACTGCTCCTCTCTAATTACTGATGATATCTTTACTGCGTATGAATCCGAAGATTCACCGGGCATTCCCGTAAATTTATAAATATTACCAACGTATATATCAAGCTCGTCCGTAATCTTTTTATCCAGCCTGATTATATCGCCTTTAGTCATATTGATGTAGTCATTAACGGAAATAATGCTCTTTCCGAGAATGGTACGAATCGGAATTTTGGCCTTCTGGATTGCCACCTCGATAAATTCTTTGTAGGAGGTATCGTCCTTTTCCTGAAGTGTTGAATACCAGTATTTAGTATTCAGTTTGTCAATAACCGGCTCGATAACGGCATAAGGAATACAAATATTCATCATGCCCTCAACGTTACCAATCTTGATGCTCATTGTTATGAGTGCCACCATCTCGTTGGGAGAAATGAACTGTGCAAACTGGGAGTTTGTCTCTATTCTGGTGAAATGTGGTTCAAGATTTGCTACGTTACCCCAAGGCTCTGCCAGCTGATTGGTAATCATTACGAAAATGCGTTCAAGAATCGTAATCTCAATTTCCGTAAAGTTACGTGTTTTTTCCAGCGGAACTCCGGAGCCTCCAAGCATTCTGTCGACGATTGCAAAGCCTATATTGTCGGAAAGTTCTACTATGATTGAGCCCTCCAACGGCGTAAAATCGATCATTCCCAAAAGAACGGGATTACTCAAAGCATTAGTAAACTCGGCATAAATAATTGCTTCGGAGTTTACTACTTCGAGCTGGGTATTAACACGCAAGTAGCCCGGAAAATGCGTAGAGAGAAGACGTCCGAAATGCTCGAAAATAATCTCAAGTGTACGCAAATGCTCCTTTGAAAACTTGGAAGGACGTGAAAAGTCATAGTTTTTAACTACAACTTCATTGGTCTCCTTGAATTCATCGGCATCCAATTCACCTGTGGAAAACGCCTTTAGCAGGTCATCTATTTCTTTTTGGGATAATACGTCTCCCATACCCGATTCCTTTTCCTAAATTACTGAACTATAAATGCAAGAACAACTTCTACTACAAGGTCCTGTGAGCCGAAGTAGCTTCTGCAATATGAAAGAACATCCTTTTCAATTGCAGCTTTATTTGCAATAAGCTCGGACTTTGTATACTGTCCGACTTTTGTTACCACATAATTGTTGAGAACTGCCTTCTGGTTATCAATAACAGCAGATGCGTCCTTATATGCATCTGACTCAGAGTTAAATACGATTGTAAACGTGCAGACCGCAAAGGGAGTCTTCTCTTCAGGTGTCTCCTTTGTCAGGTTGATTGTAAGGTTTTCTCCCATAAGCTTAGGATCTCTTGCTGAAAGGGGAACTTCCTTAAAGGCATTAGCCTCAGGATTTTCAAGTTCAAGATCCACAATTGCACAGATTCTTTCTACAAGGTATGCGTTTTTCTTTGCCGCAGGTACTACTGAAAAAACAAGCACCGCAGTAAGAATAATATTTGCCAGAACAGCAGCCAATATAGCAATTGCAAGTATATTTTTCTTCATATAACCTCCATGTTACTTATCCGACGTTTTTTTATTGTACAGACGAATCTCAACTCTTCTGTTCTGTTTACGTCCTTCAGGAGTAGAGTTATCAGCGATAGGTTCATGCTCTCCTCGGCCCGCAAAATAAATATTATCCCAGCCCATTCCTTTATTTTCTGCAAAGAATGATGCCACGGAAATGGCTCTGGCAGAAGAAAGGAGCTCATTTGTAGGATAATCGGAATGCTTTCCGTTGGGCACATTATCCGTATGTCCTATTACTTCAATCTTGTAGTCACGATATTGCTTAAGCACATCTCCAAGCTTGGAAATAATGGCAATCGCATCATCCTTTATTATTGCTTTTCCTGAATCAAAGAGTACTGTTCCGTTGATATTAATGGACACATATTCGTACTGCTCCGCATCAATGGCAATATCTACATAATCTCCGATATTGAATTTATCTGTAAGACCGGTTACTTCTTCAAGAATTATTCCGGAAAGCTCTTCGTTTTCTTTAAGCTCGGCATTTGCTGCAGCCTGCTTTATGTCTTCTATATCGATGTCATCCAAAGAGGCTTTTTTGTCATCCTGTCCTCCCGGAGCAACATCGTCATTTTCTTTGTCATGATCCTTGTCCTGACCCGACGGATCGGTTTCCGGTTTCGAAGTGTTATTGTCTCCGGGATTCTGGTTACTTTCACCGGTATTCATCTGATTACCGGGATTTTCCTGAACATTATCCTTTTTACCCTCTTCGCCGGCACCATTTGTATCTGTATTGACATTCTCCATGCTGTCACCATCGTCGGTCTGTCCTGACTGATTGACGTATTCGTCAAGGTTGGACAACTGTGTGGCACCGCTGGAAATAAGAACGCCGTCTTCAAAGGATTCACCGCCTCCGGAAAAAATGGAGAAAGTATCCGCCAATGACTTAATCATGGCTTCGGCTTTACTCTCATCTACAGAGGACATGGAGAAAAGCAAAACGAAGAAGCAAAGAAGGAGATTCATAAGGTCGGAGAATGTAGCCATCCACGCGGGTGAACCTTTTGGTGCTTCTTCCTGTTTTTTCTTTGCCAAGCTTATTCACCGCCTCCCTCTTCTGAGGAGCCGATTGCTGCACGTCTCTCAGGAGAAATGAAGGACTTGAGCTTCTCTTCGATAATACGGGGGTTTTCACCTGCCTGAATTGAAAGAAGTCCTTCAACGACAATAGTTTTGGTCATAATTTCTTTTGTACTGTTTCCCTTAAGCTTTGTGGCTGTAGGGGTACATATCCAGTTTGCAAGAAGTGATCCGTAGAATGTAGTAATAAGGGCGATAGCCATGTTAGGACCTACGGCTGAAATATCGGAAAGGTTACCAAGCATGTTGATAAGACCGATAAGGGTACCGATCATACCCCAGGCAGGACCCATGGAACCAAGGTTCTCCCAGAAGCTTATGTTTGCCTTATGTCTGTCATCAATACAAGTAAGTTCTGTTTCCAGAATGGATCTTACAAATTCAGGGTCTGTACCGTCAACGATAAGAAGGATACCCTTTTTGATGAATGCATCTTCAATAGAGTTATTGGCAGCTTCTTCCAACGCCAAAAGACCTTCCTTACGGGCAACGTTGGAAAGATCAATAATCTGCTTTATATTGTCCTCCTCGCTGTAATTGACAGGTTTAAGAATGAGAAGGAATGACTTAAGTCCGCCGACGAAGCTTTTGATGTCATCGCACATTGCAAGCACGGCACAAAGAGCTCCTCCGAAGGTAATCATAGCTGAAGGTGCATCCAAGAAGTCACCTATGGCAGCAATTCCCTTATCTCCGAGGGACATAGATATTACGATAAGTACAATGGCAATACCAAGACCCAGTAATGAAGCTAAATCCACGACTTTTACCTTACCTTTCCCAATACATAACGGCACTGACCGATATTATTGATAAATTATACTAAATTATAAAAAAAACCACAAGATATTATTAAAAGTTTTTTTGAAAAATACCATATCTTGAGTTTTAGTACTCAAATTTACAAATCCTGACGATATATTGACCTTTTGTACTCCAGAACAAGATTTCTGACCTCTATTCTGGACTCTTTTACCATGATTTTCTTTCCTGTAGTAAGTGTTATTGAGGTATCGGGAACCTCTTCCACTGTTTCAATAAGATCAGAGTTAAGTGTAATCTTTTTATCATTTAATTTGGTGACTTCAATCATATTGTCCCCCTACTTTTATAAACAAGCCAAAATCGGGCGGCTTTCCCTCTTCTACCCGTAGAAAAGTTCAAATCCGCCCGCTTTCAGGCTAAATTTTATTAACGTTTAAGATTTATAAGTTCTTCAAGAAGTGTATCTGATGTTGTGATGATACGTGAGTTAGCCTGGAAACCACGCTGTGTGGTAATCATATTTGTGAACTCAGTAGCAAGATCAACGTTTGACATTTCGAGAACACCTGTTGAGAAGCTGCCGCCTGCTGCGGAAATAGCCTTACCGATACCGTCGAATTCGCCGGAGTTCTGTGTTGTCTGGAAAAGGCTGCCGCCCACTGCTGCAAGACCTGCAGGGTTAGCAAATGTTGCAACTACAACCTGACCAAGAAGTCTTGTGGTTCCGTTATCATATACGCCGTAAATCAGACCCTGTTCATCAATGGAGCATCCTGTCATATTACCGGCTGCTCGTCCTGCATGAAGTCCGTCAAGATTTCCCTTTGTATAGGAAATGTTTGTTGTACCGCTCTGTGCAAACATTGTCATTGATGAGAAGTCAATATCAATCTGCTTTGCGAAGGGGTTTGTATCCTCATCGCCTGTTGAGATAACGAAAGCAGCTGAGTTATAGTTTGCATCCTCTAAGTCTGCGGGTACGCCGTCAGCACTGATAAAGCTGAATTTACCTGTTGCTGCGGAAAATCCGAGAAGAAGGCTGGAATCGAAGTTTACAAGATTTCCTGTAAGTTCGTCCACATCGAAGTCTCCGATAAGGTCTTCGCCGAAACCGAATTCGATTCCATCTCTTGCGGAATATGTCTTTGTTGCTTCATCATAGTCGGAAATAATGCTCTTTCCTGTTGAATCCACAATATTGAGAATGTTTACATTATACTGGTTTTCAATGACGGTTCCGTCTGCATCTTCAACCTGTGTAAGCTTGAGGTTTACTGTGTAGCTTCTTCCTAATGCATCATAGAAAGAAAATGCTGTAAGCTTACCTGTATCTGAATCAAATGCAGTATCGTTGGAATCAATATTTCCTGAGAAGTAGATTGCTTCTGTAGCCTCGGGTGCCGAGTACTTGTTCTCAGGAGCCATAATCTTAAGCTGGCTTACAGTATCTGCAACTGTGGCATTTGCGTTGTTAGGATCAACCTGCCATCCCATAACTGCATAGCCATCTGCGTTACAAAGAGTACCGTTTGCATCAACCTTAAAGGAACCTGCCTTTGTAAAATAGTTTCCTGAGCCATTGCTGACTACGAAGAAACCTGAACCTTCAATCATAATATCGAAGGGATTATCTGTTCTCTGGGAACCACCGTTAATATCGATTGCTGTTGCAATTGAGCTAACGCCGGAGCCGAGACCGATCTGTTTAGCATTCATACCAGCCGTACCTGTATCGGCATTTGGGCCTGTAGCAGGTGACGTTGTCTGGTAAAGGACATCAGAAAATGTAACGGAACTTGACTTAAAGCCTACGGTATTAACATTGGCAATATTATTACCGATAACGTCCATTCTTGTCTGATGAACCTTAAGTCCGGAAACACCGGAATACAATGATCTCATCATAAGAAATCAACCTCCTGTATTGCTTCTCCCTTCTGGCATTCGGGGAGAATAGTCGCTCCACAATTGGTCCGCGACTTATCGAATTATCAAATTCGACACAGATTTTTTAAGTAATTCACTTAATCTTTTATCTGTTTTGTTGTTACTTTTTATATCGGCCGATTATCTTCGGGACTTTAGTTTTATGCAATAACTGCACCATCAATATTTGAAAAAACTCGTGTCTCGTCACCCTTAACCGCTGTGACAACAGTGTTGTTTTTAACATTGACTATAAATGCCAGATTATCAACCATTACCAGAGTTTCGTTTATTCCCTTTGAGCCTGCTTCTTTCACTCCGTTTTTGAGTCTGTCCATCTGCTCTCTGGAAATATCAATTTCTCTGTCCGCAAGTCTTTCTCCTGCGTGCTTTGAAAATTTAAGTTCACCCAGCTTGTTTCTCTGGATGCTCAGCATTTCCTCAAAGGATACTCCGCCGGGTGCAGGTTTTGCTGCATTGTTCTTACCTGCCTGTCTGAAGGCGTCCTGCATCTGCTGTATGGAAACGCTTTGGTTAAACATCAATGGTTCGTTCATACTTATTCCTCAGAAATCACTTCTTCGGTATCAGTTTCTTCGATTCCTTGTCCTTCTTCCACGGGATGAGGATTAAAAACCGTGATCTTTACTGCGTTGTAAACTGTAGTATAGTTCTTATCGTCAAATACAACGTCAATATTGTAAATGCCGGGCTCCAACTGATTCATAAGCTCCTTCTTGACATAAACCGTATCGCCTGAAAGGTATGCATATTTGTTGCTGAGAACCGTATTACCTATTGTTAATGCAACATCCTTGGCAGCTGCTATGTCGTTACCGAGATTAACCTTGAATTCCAGATCCTTAGGTGCATCTCCGTCAAAAACGAAATCTACTTCCTGAGGTACGCTGGGCTGGTTCTGCTGATAGTAATAATCGCTGTCCACAACCGTATAAAGGTCTTCCAATGAATAAAGGGCACCGTTAACGCTGAATTTGGTTTCTGAACCCTGTGTGCTGACATAGTCCACTGTTCCGGACTTAACATATGTCTTTCCGTTGGGGTCTGTAGTCTTTACAGTTACCTGTTTACCGATAAGTGAGAATATCTGTGTTTTTTCTGTTGTTCCTGTAAGTGACTGAAGCTCTTCAAGCTGGCTGAAGGTTGCGAGCTGTGAAATCCATTCAGTATTTGTTGTGGGTTCCAACGGATCCTGATGCTTCATTTCAGCAACAAGTAACTGAAGGAACGCATCTTTTCCAAGATCGTTTGTTCCTCTTGTTTCTTTTTCTGTTGAGGTAGTCTTCGATGAAGTATCTGCCACTTGTCCATTCTGAATAGGTGCAACCAAAAGTGATGATGTATCGCTCATATCATTTCTCCTGCTTTACGCTCTGTAACTTACTGTACTTGTTCCGTCTTCAATGTAGCTTTGTGCCAATAAATCCGGAATATCTTTGATTTCTGTTGTGTCTTCGGAAATAACAAATCCCTTTTTGTGGCTCTTGCCTTCCCGGGCTTCGCTGTTGTTTCCTGAATCATTTTTGTCGAAGCTGAAGTTTCCGACTGTAACTTCCACGCTGTCAACCTTAAGTCCCTGCTCTGTAAGTGTTTCTTTAAAGTGAATAAGATTACTCTCAATAGCCTCTTTTGCTATGTCGGACTCAGTTGTAAACTTTGCTGTGAGCACTCCGTTTGCTTCACTTAACTGTACCTTTACTTTACCAAGGCTTTCAGGTGTGAGTTGCATCTCAAGCATTTTCATTTCAGGTTTAAGATTTACCTTTATCTGTGTAAGAATCTGATTTGCGATTTCTCTCACATCATGAACCGGAACAACCTGGGCGTCGAACTTGATTCCCATATTGTCGTTTGCTTTTACGAGATTTCCGATGAAAGATTCCTTAAGTGACTCATTGTCTCCTGCGGCTGATTTACGTTCCTGCTTTGTGCCTGTATGAGTACCTGCACCGGATTCCTTCTTGAATTCGATTGTTACGGTCTTTTCATCGCCTGATGTTGCTTCTGCAACATGGATTTCTGTTTCGTTTTCTTCACTGACATTTTTTACTGTCTCTTCAACATTTTCTTCCTTGTTCACACCAAGCTTATCAAGTACGAACTTCTGAATATCCTCAAAGTCCATCATTTCAAGCTGATCAGGTGCTAATTCAGAAAAGGCTTCCGAAAGCTTATCACTTAATGCGTTAAGCTCCGATAAAAGGTTGTTATCAGTAAGAAGCTTTGTAACATCACCATCGCATTTTACAAAGGAAAAAAGCTCTTTAAGATTACCAAAGTCCTGTAAATCCCTGAGTTCAATTCCCATTGCATCCAATGCACTCTTAAGCTCATCTGCAGTAATATCCAAGGTTTCAGTCACCACAGTTGTTATCTGAACAAACAGACAACTGAGTGCTTCAACCGCACTTTCGTCGGTCTTTTCATTTTCTTCAGTCTTTACTGCTTTTGTTTCCTCAGAATCCTCTGATGCCTTTTCCGTATCCTTCGGCTCCTCAGTTTTAGCGGACTCGTTTGTTTCTGCCTTTTCTTCAGCCCTTACATCCTGATTTCCCTCAGCCGTTTTCTCGTAGACAGTACCTACTTTAGACTGGCTATTTCCATTTTCCGCAACCGTTGCAGTTGCCAGCTCATCAGCTCGTGTTTTAACGTTTCCTGACGATATCTGGCTGATGCTTGTTAATGTTTTAAGCATGCTTCCAAAGCTGTCATTCTCTTTCTCTGACACTTTTCCGTTTAAAAACCCCTTAGAAACGGAAAAAATGCCGGAAAGATCCACATTCTCTCGTGAATTTTGTACCAGCATTTTCATTCCTCCTTTCTCATAGTTTATTTCCCTGTTGGGTTTGACTACAAGATAAGGAGTCCGTTCCTTATTTGTCAGTCTTCGAGGTCCTCGAAGGCCATATCCTTCATTCTGTTAACGATTCGGGCTGCGAAAAGTGAATCCTTCTTCTCAACTTCCGTAAGTATCTTTGAAACTGTTGCTGTCTTTAAGCATTTAAGAATATTGACTGCAAAGTCCACATCACTTGTATATTCCATAAGAATTGCCGCTGCATCAGCCGCCTTAATCTTATTAAAATATGCTGCAATGTCCTGGTATACTTCGTCCACCTTTTCCAGTTCCTGGAGCTCGGAATAAATCTTCGCCGCATTCTCCGGATACATTGTTTCATACCATTTCAGGTACTCATCTGTTTTTGGTGCTTTATCGTTGTATACTATTTCTCTGTCAAACTCTTCTCTTTGCTTAAGGAACTCTTCATACTCATCTGCGTAGTGCTGCAGAGAATTCAGTTCCGTCTGCATCTCTGCCTGTCGCGCAGCATAATCGTTATTTTCCTCGATAGGTTTATCGGTCTTTTCTTCCAGTTCCTGTAGCGCATCTGTCGCTTCTGCTAAACTTTTATAAGGATATTGATTCTCATACGCCAGTTGTTCGTCAGAGACATCAGGCAATATTCTGTTAAGCACCGGTACGTCCTTCAATATGGGCCTGAAAGTTCTTGATCCCAGACCGCCCACATCAAACTTTATCAGCAACGCTAAAATAGCAAGCCAAATAAAAACAATCAGTAGAATAATGATGAACGTCAGGAATTTGCTGCCTGAGCTTTCTTTTTCACCGTTTTCTGTTATGTTAATTTCGTCTGCCATACTTACTTTTTAATTCCTTCCGTGTCGGTAAGAAACAAGTTCGTTTATTTCCAACTGTTCTTCGTAGTTCTGTTCTTCCACAAAAGCATCGAAAGCTTTTTCTCTGAGTTTTTCGTAGGTTTTTCTTTCTTTCATGGCTGCATCAAGGCGTTCCTGAGCAAGTTCAACTTCCCTTCTCGCCCTTATAACAACCTGTTTCTGCTCCTCAATTGCTGCCTTAACTCCTGATATTGCGTTCTCATACAGATTCAGTTCATGAGGCTTGATGCTTCTGGACATCAATTCGGCCTTATCTTCAGTAAGCTGTTCTCTCTGCTTAACAAGCATAGCCAGCCTTTGTTCTTCGGTTTCCAGCTGCATTTTAGCCAGGCCGTACGCAATCTTTTCCTGCTCTTCAAGTTTTTGTTTAATGTTTAATATTCCTTGCAGACGGAAATTAAACTTAGCCATTGAAAAGCTCCTCCATAAGTTTCACTGATTCTTCGAAGGTGTATTTTTTGTCCGTCTCCTGCATAAGGAAAGCGTTTACGTCACCTATCTTCTGAATAGCATAATCAATATCTTTATTGGAGCCCGCTTTATATGCTCCGATATTTATAAGGTCCTCTGACTCATTGTATGTAGCCAGAACGTTTTTAAGTCGATTTGCAGCAGCTTTATGTTCCTTCGTTACGATGGAACTCATAACTCTGGAAATGCTCTGTAAAACGTCTATGGCCGGATAGTGATTTTTGTGAGCCAGTTTTCTTGAAAGGACAATATGTCCGTCCAAAATACCTCTTGCAGTATCTGCAATAGGCTCATTCATATCGTCACCATCAACAAGTACTGTATAAATTCCTGTAATAGAACCCTTTTCAGTCCTTCCTGCTCTCTCCAGCAGTTTAGGCATCTCGCCATATACGCTGGGCGGATATCCTCTGGATACAGGGGGTTCACCTGAAGCGAGGCCTATTTCTCGTTGAGCCATAGAGAATCGTGTAAGGGAGTCCATCATAAGAAGAACGTCCTGTCCGCAATCTCTGAAATATTCTGCTATTGCCGTAGCGGTTTTAGCGGCTTTTTTTCTGATAAGGGCCGGCTGATCGCTTGTGGCACACACAATAACAGATCTTGCCTGTCCTTCAGGTCCTAAGTCTCTTTCAAGGAACTCCTTAACTTCTCGACCACGCTCGCCAATCAGTGCAATAACATTAATGTCGGCACGGGTGTTTCTTGCAAACATACCCATAAGTGTACTTTTTCCTACACCGGAGCCCGCAAATACACCAATTCGCTGTCCCTTG
Organism: Lachnospiraceae bacterium; assembly: GCA_024403375.1. Lineage (GTDB taxonomy): Bacteria > Bacillota > Clostridia > Lachnospirales > Lachnospiraceae > RGIG3528. The sequence goes on along the minus strand of JAKSRZ010000011.1, from coordinate 12,370 downwards.
CCCAGTGTCAAAAGAGCATCCACCGTCTTAACGCCCAAAGGCATTACCTCGTCAATCATTACTCTTTCCATCGGATTGGGCGGCATTGCTTCCGAGCTGTAAAAGGTTTCATATGTAAGCTTTGTTCCGTCCAGCGGACGTCCAAGGCCATCCAGAACGTATCCTAAAAGATTATGTCCTACAGGTATACCAAAGCTGTCGCCACCTGATACAACGCAATCTCCGATGGATACTCCTCCCACATCCTCATAGGGCATGAGCAGAAGGTGCCCCTCCCTGAAGCCGACAACCTCGCAAAGAACTCTCTTGTTGGAATTCTTTAATATAATCTCACAGGTATCGTTGATTTTTGCTTCCGGTCCGGTGGATTCGATGGTAAGTCCTACAACCTTCGACACTTTTCCGTAGGTTTTTATATAGTTTTCTTCGCAAAGCGAAAGGTACTTATTTAAGTCCATTTTAAGCTAACAGCTCCAATGATTGTAACAATCCGTTAAGTTCGGCTTCAAGCCCGCACTCTATAACGGTTGTTTCATTTTCCAATCTGAAGGTGCCTTCTGCCAGATTACTGTCCTGTGCAAAAGATAATGTAAGCTTATCCGAATAGCTGTCGTTTATTGCATCAAACTGTTCAGAAAATCTTTCAAAATCATTTGCCGAAAGGAATACTGTAAAACCGGTGTCCTTCGGTGCATTGTTTATTCCTCTGTCAAGAAGATATCTGAACACCTCAGAATATCTGGCATAAGAAATTCCCGTAATCTTTTTAAGGTACTCCTGCAATATTTTAACAAAGGCAGGTTCAAGATCCGCTACCTGCCTTTCATATTTTCCTTCAAGTTCCCGTTTCCTGCTTTCAAGGCTTTCTTCCGCAGCTCTTGCCTCTTCCTGAGCCTGCTTGAGGCCTTCCTCATAGCCTTGTCTTCTGGCGATTTCCAGCGTAGCCTCTCTTGCCTGCTCAGCCTCAACCTTTGCCTGCTCGACTGCCTGAGCAATAATGAAATCAGCCTGCTGTCTGGCATCATTTGATGAGGTCTCCATTTCAGCCATGAGCTGTGCTCTGATTCGCTCTTCAGCCTCTGCCATAGCCTCCGGAATTACTTCCTCCTTAATCTGCTGTCTGACTTCTTCAAAATCAGCCTTAGACATAAGCACAGGAATGTCTTCATCCTCTTCAACAACATCTCTTTCAAGAGTGTCATAGGTTTCTATAAAAGGTCTGGTAGGATCAACAATTTCTTCCGCAGCGATTCCCGGAATAAAACCCATCTTTCTTGCAGAATCAAGAATTTCCTCTTGATGAACTCTTAATTCTTCGGATTTTCTGGTGATGGCCTCTTCTTTTTGGGAAAGGTCTATTCGTTTTATAGTTGCACGATCGTAGTTAAGGGTATAACCCTTTATCATATTACTAGACAACTATCTCGTCACCTCCGCCTCTGGAAATAACAATTTCACCTGAATCCTCAAGCTTTCTGATAATATTAACAATCTTCTGCTGAGCCTCTTCAACGTCTTTCATACGTACAGGGCCCATGAATTCCATATCTTCCTTAATCATCTGAGCAAGACGCTTGGAGATGTTTCCGAAAATAGCATTCTGAACTTCTTCGTTCGCACTCTTAAGGGCAACCGCAAGTTCGTTGTTATCAACCTCACGAAGTACACGCTGGATGGAACGATCGTCAAGTGAAAGAATATCTTCGAATACGAACATCTTCTTTCTGATTTCGTCAGCCAATTCAGGCTCATCGATTTCAAGGGATTCCATAATATGCTTTTCTGTACCACGGTCAACAGTATTGAGGATTTCTACTACCGCGTCTACACCACCGGCAATAGTGAAGTCCTGATTTACAAGGTTAGCCAGCTTCTTCTCCAGCACACCTTCAACCTCTTTGATAACATCAGGGCTTGTTCTGTCCATCTGAGCTATACGTTTTGCAACGTCAGCCTGCTTATCCTGTGGCAATGAGCCGATTACCGCAGCGGCCTGCTGTACCGACAGGTATGAAAGAATAAGTGCAATCGTCTGAGGATGCTCGTCCTGAATGAAGTTCAGAAGCTGAGAAGCATCTGTCTTCTTGATAAACTCGAAAGGACGCACCTGCAGACTTGCAGTAAGCTTTCCGATAACTTCCTGTGCCTTTTCTCCACCGAGAGCCTTTTCCAGAAGGTTCTTTGCGTAGCTGATACCACCTTCGGAAATGTACTGCTGAGCAAGGCATACTTCATAGAATTCATCAAGAACTTCTTCCTTAAGTGCCTGGCTTACACTTCTTGTATTGGCAATTTCCAGAGTAATCTGTTCAATTTCCTCGTCCTTTAAGAACTTGAAAACCTTTGCAGCCTTATCGGGACCGAGCGTAATAAGCAGCACTGCCGTTTTTTCTATTCCGGATAATTCACTAGCACGTCTGTCCATTGTTGCAATCTACTCCCCCATTTATGACCAATCCTCGTTGAGCCAGTTACGAAGTAAGGATGCAACTGCCTCGGGATTTTCGTCAAAGAATTTTTCTATCATCTTTCTGGTTTCGGAAGCTTCACTGAATTCGACTTCCTCAAGACCCTGATTTTCTCTTGTTGTCGCAAGAAGCTGTTCAATAGAAAGTTCAGGCTCAACCTCTGTAACTTCAACAGGCTTAAGTCCTCTGAGAATTACAAACAGAAGTACAACAAACAGAAGAACAGCAAGAACGATCTGAACTATTGTTGTTATGTCGACCTCAGTCTTTTCTTCGGGAATGAACTGGAATGAGTCGAATGTTACGAGTTCAACGTTTTCTTCATCAATACCTGTAGCCAGTGAGATTACAGTAATCATATTATTGGGAGCCGGTGTTTCTTCAACTCTTGTATTTCTGATGGAGTATTCCTCAAAGGACATATCATCCAGCAGTCCCAGAATTTTCAATTCACGCTCTGTTCTTGACACAACACGCGTCGCAACTACGGAAATGGAACAGTCATCTCTTACAACCACGCCCACATCATAAATAGTATTTGTAATGCATCTGCTGGGCTCGTAATCGTATTGTTCTCTGTTATAGGTACTGTTTCCTGCACCACCGTTTAAGAGCATATAGTCTGTTTCATCATTAGGATCTGTTCCAACGACGTCTCCGTTTCCCGATGATCCTGTGGAAGAAACTTCTTCTCTCTGAACAATAACGCCATAATCTTCTCCGTTAATGGGGATGACCTCATTCATGGATTTTTCCACGCGGTCAAAGTTTATAACAAGATTAGGCATGGCAATAACGTCTGTATAACCTGCTGCACAAAGTGCACCAACAACGCTTTCGCTGTATTGTTCTTTAAGGAATTCCTGTGTAGCTAATTTATCCGTGAAATCTATTTTCTTATCTGATTCATCCTCGGGACCATTGTAAAGAACTTTACCGTTCTGGTCTACGATGGTAACGTCGTCAGTATTTGAGTTTCCGACGCCTGCCGCCAGAAGTTCCGCAATGGCTTCCGCCTCTTCTTCTTCAAAAGCTGATGTTGTAGTAATGAAAGCAGTTACCTTTGTTGTCTGGTTGTTTGCCAGAATAGAGTTTGATGTGTCTCTGGCAAAGAAAGTAACGTCAGCTGCTCTTACTCCCTTGAACAGAACAATGGATTTCTCCATTTCTGATTCGTTTCTTAAGAATTTTCTGAGAAGACGTTCTCCGTTGGTAGTTGTAATAGATGTATCCAGCATGTCATTAATGCCGAATCCGTCTTCCTCAATGCCCGCTCCTGATACTGTTACAATGGCGTCAACATATTTCTTTTCGTCGACCATAACAGTCATTTTATCGTCACCAAGCTTAGACGCAATGTTGTTGTCTTTAAGTGTCGATACCGCCTTGCTGGCTCCTTCCGTGGTTTCAAAGCGATAAAGCTCCGTATAACGGGTACGGCCAAGCAGGAATACAAGGAGACCAATCACAAGAATCAGACCGGCAAAAGCACCGATAATAATTGATTTCTGCTTCGTGGACCATTTATTCCAATATTCTAAAATCTTTTTTTGTAAATCCTTTAACTTTTCCTGCATGGAACCCCCTCCAAAATCCGGCTACTGCCGATTTATGGATATTATCAGAACTGCATATTCATTAATTCCTTATATGCTTCAATAACAGCATTTCTGATTGCAACCGTATACTGCAAAGAAGTATTTGCCTTTGCCTGGGCAATCATAAGATCAGTAACGCTGTCATTGATACCTAACATATAAGCAAGTTCAGCCTCTTCGGCTGCGTTTGGATAGTCTTCTGTCTCTTTAATCATTCCCATGGCCGAGCTCAGTAAAGACTCAAAGGAAGACACACCGCCTTTTTGTTCGGTATCCGCTGTCCTATTAAGAAGCTCTCCGATTCCTTTAGCCTTATCCGCACTGCCAAGAGACATGATATCGCCAACAGATGCAATGTCTATTGCCATATATTACCCTCCGTTATCAGCTTCCGATTTCCAGAGCTTTCTGAATCATGTTCTTTGTAGCGTTAAAGGCCGTAACATTGGCCTCATATGAACGGTTTGCATCGATAAGGTTGGTCATTTCGGTAACGGTATCCACGTTGGGATATGTTACGTATCCGTCCTCATCCGCATCAGGATGATCGGGCTCATATACCTTTTTCATTGCGGTTACATGGTCCTCGGCAATGCCGGTAATTTTTACACCGTTTCCAATATTCTTCTTTGCGGGAATACCGGTCTTAAGTGATGTAAGATAATCATTAAAATTCATGTTATAGTTATTGCGTTCTGCCATTGCAACTGTCTGACGAATATAGGGACCGCCGTCACCTGTACGAGTTGTATTAACATTTGCAATGTTCTGAGCAATTATATCCATTCTTGTACGCTGTGCACTCATTCCTGAGGCAGAAACGTTAAATGTTGACATTACTGACATAGGCTACTCCTTTCAACCCGATTACTATTTCTGAAGAACCATCTTAATACGGCTGAATTCCTGATTGATAGAGTTCAGCACTGTGTAGTACTTAAGCTGGTTATCAGCAAGATATGCTGATTCAGTATCAATATCTACATTATTTCCGTCATATCTGTAGCTGAGCTGTGAATAATCGGTATACACCCCTGCTCTTAATGCCATTCCCTGAACATTTTTCACTTTCTGGTCCATATTGCTTGTAGACTTCTGAGAAATTGCTCTGGCAAGAGTTGATTCAAAATCCATATCCTTTCTCTTATAGTCGGGAGTATCAACATTGGCAATATTGTTGGCAATTATTTCATTTTTTGTCCAGCTGGCATTTGCCGCCTTGTTAAGAATATTAATGTAATTATAAGCGTCTGAACTAATCATAAGCATCCTCCGTACGCATATATTCTGATACTTCGCTTTATATATCGGCATCCGCCACTGCGGGCATAATACTATTTAAGCATACTATGGAAATAATTATAACGTTTTTAAGTTAAAACACAAGATATGTATGAAAGTTTTTTAAAAAAATACTAAATATAGTGAGACCTTATATACGGCACAAAAAAAGGAGACCCGAAGGTCTCCCGAAATTACTTTTCTTTTCTTTGAATTCCAAGTTCCTCGAAAACATAGTCATTAAGCACCTTAATGTATGTTCCCTTCATACCTGAACTTCTGGATTCAATTACTCCCGCACTCTCAAACTTTCTGAGAGCATTTACAATTACGGATCTTGTAATACCAACACGATCTGCAATCTTACTTGCCACAAGAGTTCCCTCATCAGTATCAAGCTCTGAGAAAATGTGTGTAATTGCTTCAAGTTCGGAATATGAAAGTGTGCCGATTGCAGATTTTACAACCTGAACCTTTCTGTATTCTTCAACCTGTTCCTCATTTACGGAACGCATTGTCTCAAGACCGACTACTGTAGTACCGTACTCGCTGAGAATAATGTCATCAATTGAATATGATGCATCTTTCTTGTAAATAAATGTTGTACCGAGTCTTTCGTCGGAAATAACCACAGGAACAATGATGGCCTGAAAAGTTTCAATGTCTTCGCTTTCAAACCCAAGAGTCGTAAGATTAACATTTTCCTTTGTTGAAAGAATATTGAGAAGTCTCTCGTTAAGTTCCTTATCAATATACTTTCCTACGCTCAATTCCTTAAATTCGCCTATGGAAGCAATGTCTGAACGATTCTTAAGGCCCAGCACTTTGCCCTTCTTACTGATGATTAAAATATTTGAGTCAAGAATGTCACTGAGAACAAGGCAAATGTCGCTGAAAATTACTTTGTTGGAGCTGTTGTTGTGAAGAAGCTTTTCAATTTTTCTTGTTTTGTCAAGAAGCTGTACGCCCATTGATGTCCACCGCCTTTCTAATATTTACCCTAAACTTTTAGTGGCGCAAGTTTACACCCACTAGGCGGAAATTGCAAGCATTTTCAAAAAATTTCACAATTTGTTCAAACGTGAAGCAAGATTAACAATAATTGTTTATTGAGTATATAAAATATTAACATTTTAATTATATGTCATACAAAACAATTTATTGGTTTTCCTGAGTCTCCTTTTTAGGGAGCTGCCATGTCATATAGTCACACTCAGGATATCCTGAACAGCCAAAATATCTTCTGCCCTTCTTGGTTTTGCAGATGATAAGCTCCTTTTTGCACTTAGGACACTCTACACCGGTTTTTTCAAAGTACGGCTTTGTATTCTTACACTCGGGGAATCCGGGGCATGCCAGGAATTTGCCATGAGGTCCGAATTTTATTACCATCATACGACCGCAAATTTCACAAGGTGTGTCGCTGACTTCATCCTCAATTTTAAGCTTTGACAGATTTTCTTTAGCTGCAGAGATTGCCACTTCAAGATCAGGATAAAAATTCTTTACAATGCTCTTCCAGGAAACCGTTCCCTCAGCCACACCGTCAAGCAATGTCTCCATGGTTGCGGTAAAGCTAAGATCCACAATTTCAGAAAATGCGTCCTTCATCATATTGTTTACTGCTTCGCCAAGCTCTGTAACATAAAGGTTCTTGGCTTCCTTTGTTACATAATGTCTTCCGAGAAGCAAAGTAATTGTAGGTGCATATGTGGAGGGACGACCGATACCCAGCTCCTCCATTGCCTTTACAAGAGAAGCCTCTGTAAAATGAGCCGGTGCAGCGGTAAAGTGCTGGCTCTTCTCAAAGCCCTCAGCTTTTACTGTCGATTTTTCGGAAAGCTTTGTAAGTGACAGGCTTGTCTCTTCTTCCTCCTCATCCTCTTCCTTATCTGCATAAACAGAAAGGCAGCCTGCTTTTGAAAGGCTTGATGATGAGCTTGTGAATCTGTAATCACCTACATCGATTTTCACTGAAGTAGTATCATATTCTGCCTCTTGCATACGGCTGGCCACAAAACGCTTCCATATGAGCTGATAGAGCCTGAAAAGGTCTCTGGGCAGAGAATTCTTAAGTTCGGAAGGAGTAATATCAACATAAGAAGGTCGAATTGCTTCATGAGCATCCTGTATTTTCTTATTTTCTGCTCCCTTTGATGAATTTGCGGAATAAAGATCCTCTCCAAGGTTATTTACAATGTAATCCTTTACAGCAGTCTCCGCCTCATCGGAAATTCTTGTGGAGTCTGTACGAAGATAAGTAATAAGACCGATAGTTCCGTGCCCCTTTACTTCAACGCCTTCGTAAAGCTGCTGTGCGGTTTTCATAGTTTTCTGAGTAGAAAAATTCAGCTGCTTTGATGCTTCCTGCTGTAATGTACTCGTTGTAAACGGAAGGGGTGCCTTCTTAAGTCGTTTGGAGGTCTTTGTTTCGGAAACAACGACCTTCTTTCCCTTCGTTTTCTTCATAATTTCGTTAACTTCATCCTCTGAAGTCAGCTCAATCTTTTCCTTCTTTGTTCCGTAAAACTGTGCCTTGAAGTTTTTCTTTACATCAGGTGAGGAAAGTTCGGCAACAAGCTGCCAATATTCCTTTGGCACAAACTCATTTATCTCATTCTCTCTGTCACAGATAAGTCTTAATGTAGCCGACTGAACTCGGCCGGCAGATAATCCTCTCTTGATTTTTTCCCATAAAAGAGGGGAAATTTCATAGCCCACAACTCTGTCAAGAATACGTCTTGCCTGCTGAGCATCAACAAGGTTCATATCGATATCTCTCGCATTCTTCAGTGAATTCTTAACAGCATTTTTTGTAATTTCATTAAATGAAATACGACTGTATTTATCCGGATCCAGTTTAAGACTTTCGGCCAGATGCCAGGAAATAGCTTCTCCCTCACGGTCCGGGTCAGTTGCAAGATAAACTCTGTCGGCACGCTTTACTTCTCGTCTGAGCTTAGCCAGCACATCTCCCTTTCCTCGAATAGTAATATATTTAGGTTCAAAATCCCCTTCAACATCAACTCCCAGCTGACTTTTGGGGAGATCACGTACATGCCCGTTGGAAGCAATAACCTCAAAATTTGCTCCAAGATATTTTTTTATTGTCTTTGCTTTCGCAGGTGACTCCACGATAACCAGATGTTTTGGCATACAATTCTCCACTTTGATGATTTAGCCGTCTAAAGCACGGCATTTTGTAAAATATAACATTGTTGAGTGTTTGTCAAATATTTATTTTTTTGATTTCAGCAATATTTGTTCATAATACATCAAAAGGAGTGGTAACAAGAGCTGCTCCTCCGTTCTTGATAAGTTCATTGCAGCCTCTGGAAACAGTATCTCCCGGGCGCCCGGGAACTGCATATATGTCCTTTCCCTGTTCCAGCGCAAAGTCGGCAGTTATAAGCGATCCTGACCTTTCTCCCGCCTCAATCAGCACAACCTTATCAGATAATCCTGAAATAATCCTGTTCCTTCTCGGGAAGTGATCTGCCAAAGGTTTTTCTCCCGGTGGAAACTCAGAAATAATCCCCCCAATCGCACCTGTTTTCTCATAAAGTCCAAGATTCATCATAGGATACGGCACATCAACTCCCGAACCAAGAATTGCATAGGTCGGCACTCCCAAATCAACACATGCCTGATGTGCCTTGGCATCTATCCCCAGTGCCATTCCGGATATCACATTTATGTTATGTGACGCAAACTCTTTCGAAAATTCATAAGAAAGTTTCAATCCCTCCAAAGAAGCTTTCCGTGCCCCAACCACAGCTATTGATAGTCTGTCTTCCTCAGGCAATTTCCCCAGAAAGTAAAGAACAATAGGAGGGTCAAACAGTTCTGTTAATCGTTTAGGATATTCACCATCCAATATGCTTACCGCCTTTATCTCTTTATCCATCAACGTTTTATAGCTGCTCTCAGCTTTTATCCTGCATACTTTGTCCGTCACCTCCTTAGCAAAAAGCTTTACTGCTCCGGGCTTGAACATATTAAGATTAACAGGTTTCAGAGTCCTTAATACGTCTGTCTCATTATTTGAGACAAAAAGGCTTTTAAGACTGATTTCTGATTTAATAACAGCCATTTTAAGTCGTACATCGGTATATGGAAGACAATTCAGCCAGTGTAAATAAAAATCAATCACCTTTCCCCTCCTTTTTCATAAACGTACAATAATGGACAGCCTCTTCCAGATATACGCAACTGACTTTTTCCTCTTCATCCAGGTCAGCCAGACTTCTTGCCAGGTCAAGCACATTATAATAGAAGAATTCAGTAAACAGGTTGTTAAAGAAGTAGTTCTCAAGGAATTCAAGTCCATCTCTCTCGGGTCTTGTTTCCCGGTATATGTTGTTTTTGGCAAATTCTGCCCCTCTGTTAAGCCAGTTATTGACTTGTTCCGTTGACAGAGACATTTCTGATAAAAGGTATTCATAATAATCATCTTCTATAGGCACAAACACCGCAGTATCCGACACAAGTGACGGATTTATTCTCTTAATGTAGGTTTCTATCTTTCCGTATGAACACTTGCACCTTGACTTGTCAGTATAGTATCCGCAGGGACAAAGCTTTCCATAGGAAATAGTCCCGTTGAGCCTCGGAATCTGTCTGCTTATCTGAGTATATCTTTCTGAATTCTTCTTTACTGCATCAAATACAAGAAGATAGCCATTTTCCGTCACTTTCATGTTTTCATCGTCATCAAGCAACCTTCCATATTCTTTGAAAACAATCCGGTCCTCTACTGAAAGCCTCATTTTTATTCCTGAAATGCATTCCATGATTTTTGCTGCCTTTTCTTCATTTGCCCCAAGAAGCATGATATTCTTTTTGCAAAGAATGCCACCTAAAATAGCTCTTATTGAAGAGTAGCCGTTCTTCACTTCAGAAAAATCCTTTATAGGCTCAGTAGGGCTTAGCAATTCATCCCTTTCCTTCTCAGAAAGCACTACAGGCTTCGTCTTTTCCCTATCATCGAGTATCTTCAGAACTTCTCTCAGATTCTTTGCACCATAAACCTTTATTCCCTCAACAATACCTCCTTCTTTGACGTTTTCTTCCGGAAGAATAATCGCCTCAAAACCGGTTCTCATGGCAAACAAAGTTCTCAATGAAGCCTTATCGATTCCCATAAGACTTCCGTCCAGAGAAAGCTCTCCGGCAAATAAATAATCCTTTGTTTTATCCGGCAATAACCCATAAGCCGTCAAAATCGAGACAGCAATGGGCAAATCAAGAAAACCCACGTCTTTACTTGGGCCAACAGGCGAAAAATTAATAGTAATTCTTTTCGGAGGTACAGAAAATCCGGCGTTTTCTATAGCAACACGAACCCTGTCTTTAGATTCTTTAAGCTCTCCTTGAGCACCACATAGGAAATATCCGGGAAGACCGTTACGAATATCAGTCTCAACTGAAATAAGATGTGCATCCGTGTCCGAAAGGACACATGAAAATGCTTTACAAAACATATATTCTCCTGTTCTATTTCTCCCGAACAGAAGCGTTTTTCTGACTACATAAAAAATAACAACCCCTTGAACTATTGTCAAGGGGTTGAGAATTATTTGTTTTCCAAAATGTTCTTCAGTTCATCCATAAATGTATTAACATCCTTGAATTCACGATAAACCGATGCAAAACGTACATATGCAACCATATCAAGATTTTTAAGCTTTTCCATAACCATCTGGCCGATTACAGAAGAAGGAATTTCTCTTTCTTCCATATTGTAAATTGCATTTTCAACTTCATCGACAAGAGATGTAATCTGCTCTACAGATACAGGTCTCTTGTGGCAGGAAGCAAAAACGCCCTGAACAATCTTTTCACGATCAAAAGGCACTCTGGAATTATCCTTCTTGATTACTACAAGAGGAATTGCTTCTACTTTTTCATATGTTGTAAAACGCTTGTCACATTCGTCACACTCACGACGTCGTCTGATGCTGAGACCATCTTCCGCAGGTCTTGAATCAATTACTCGTGTGTTTTCTTTACCGCAAAACGGACATTTCATGTCTTTTCTCCTTGATTAGCTGAATGATAGATACACAACATCTTGTATAATTGTAGAAAACTTAATACAACATGTCAAGCTTCCTCATAACATTTTTCGACATATTCCCTCGATTTCATTACATTTTCAGGAACACTATCTTCAAGAAGTACATTAATAAACGGCTTTTCCTTTTTAATTATCTTCATAAGGTGAGGAATATCAAACTTTCCTGTTCCCAAAGTAAGCGGACTGGTGAAAATCTCACCATTCTTTACCACGTAATCCTTAAGATGGATAATATCTATGTCAGGAAGAAGAAGTTCAAAAGCCTCATCTACAATTTCATTGGCACGGGACTCATTTTCCGCATTGAGAAGGTTTATTGAATCCAGTATTACTCTGAGGTTAGGTGAGTTAATCTCATCAAGCACCTTTCTTGTTCTTTCCGGATTACACATAATATGCTTCCATACAGGCTCAATACCTACGCATACACCCATTTTCTCCGCATACTCAACCACAGGAAAAAGACCATCGATGAAAATCTTAAGTGCCTCATCGCTGTGGTTCTCAGGTACATATCTGTACTCAGTGTTTACCGCACCGGTTTCCGTACCCACAACTCCCGCACCTAACATAGCAGCAAAACGAATGTGATCCTTATACACCTGCTGAGTTTTCTTAAGCTCGTCCTTATCCGGAGTTGCAAGATTTCTGTAGCAACCTAAAACTGACACGTTTACCTTATTCTCAGCAAAAATTCTCTTAAGATACTGTGCCATACCACTGGTCATAGCTGTAGGTGCTGTATTAAAGTCTGTAATTGCCTTGGGAAGTGCCAGCTGTGTGCAGCAAAATCCCCAATCTGCAATATTTTTAACCCATGTTTCCACGGGTGCCTTAGGTACGTCATGACCTCTTATACCAAACTGAAGCATAATACCTCCTTAGAATAATCCGACAATCTTTCCGTCTACTACATCAATAGCCTCTGCTGCAGGCTTCTTGGG
>JAKSRZ010000109.1 GCA_024403375.1 Lachnospiraceae bacterium | reverse complement strand
TGAGGATTTCTGCATCAGTCAGAGAATGTTCCATGAAACGAAGCGCCGGTTTGGTATCCAGACCCAGATACTGCTCCAGAAGATAATAAATGCCGTAACCTTCCTGGTCTGAGTCAGTACCTACAACGATGCCGTCATAATCAGCTGCACGGCGCTTGCTGTCCTGAATGGTATCCTGCTTTCTTCTGTCAGCGATGGCCTTAAACTGCCATGGCTCCGGAATCATCGGATAGACTATGGCTTTCCAGCTCTTGTCCTTCCACTCGTCATAGTCAGTCGGCATGTAATTAGTGCAGACATGACCTGACAGGGCAGTGAAATCTATTTCACCGACCTTGGCAACAACCTCATCTTTATGATTTCTGTAACAAGCCTGCACGTCACGCATGAGGCTTGGTTTTTCTGCTATAAATAAGTATTTCATAGAGAATATTATATCATATTTCGACGGTTCTTCCTATGGCTGGCTGATAAATGACTGCAAATAAAAAATCGACAGTTTACGGCATTACTGTCGAAAATTGTCGATTAATTTTACTTGCCCAAGCAGCTCCGGCACTGTAAAATATTTACAGTGCTACCACGGGGTTGGCGGTTCACTTTTTCGAAGAGTACAAGCTTCGTTTACATATATTCTCCGATAAACGGAAATATACAGTGAAAGGAGGTGCTCGGCTTATGATCACACTTGAAAGCATTATTGCTGTAGTTAGTCTCTGCATGACTAGTATAGCTTTAGGCTATGCAATTGGATCAAACAGCAAAAAAGAAAAATAACCGCATTTGCTTGAGTCTGCGGTTATTTTAACCATGCATTTCAAGTGAACCGTTAGGTAGCACTTTTTCTATCTAGATTATATTGCATTATCTTCAAAAGTTCAAGCATATTCTTTCGACAGTTTACTTCTCGTCATTTGAGAAGCGCTTTTCAATCTTTTCCTTCCAGCGGGCGCCCGCTCTCATTCCTTTTGGCATTGCTCTCATTTCGGACATGGCACAGCAGGCTGCTTCGAAGTTCATCTGAGTTCCAACTTCGTCGGCACAGTAGGATACTGCTCTGTCTGCTCGAATACCCATTGTCGCAGCCTCTCCGATTGCATCCATGTTTGCGCCCATGAAAAGGAATTCCCAGCCTTCTTCGGTGTGCTTTTCAACCATTCTCTTTATATCAGCCTTGCTGTATTCACAGCTTGCGTTTTCCATGCCGTCTGTAATGATGGTGAAGATTACATGTTCTGCACGTTCATCTTCCGGAAGATTTCTCTGCACATTTTCAAGTTTTGCCATGGTGCTTCCCATAGCGTCGAGAAGTGCGGTACAGCCGCCCGGGCAGTAGTCTCTTTCCGTCATTTTCTTTACAGATTCGATAGGGAATCTGTCATGCACCAGCTTGTGTCTGTCGCTGAAAAGCACTGTTGTTACGATTACTTCTCCTTCTTCCTTCTTCTGCTTGTCGATAACAGAGTTGAAGCCTCCGATAGTGTCGCTTTCAAGTCCGTACATTGATCCGCTTTCGTCAAGGATGAATACTAATTCTGTTCTGTTCTTCTTCATTTCGATACCCCCATATAAATAGTAATTATGCTTTGCTGCCTTATGTCTGCGGTTCCTGTTCTGATGTTTCTGATCAGATATCTGCCACACTTAATCCCGCTGACTTATCGGTTTTCTTATTTATGGTTTAAGTATATCGAATTCCGAAAACAAAAAGGTCGCCTGCAAGGCGACCTTTTTTAGCATTCATTTTTCCTAAAATCCGTTGAAATTTCAACAGAAATTCCAGTTTGCACATTTCCATGAAATACATTTTAAGTTTTTCATTCGGATAATATTTATCTCTTGATTTAACTGCTGACTCTGACAGAAATATTATACCTGCTTACTATTTCACCTGTATATCTGCTTTTTTGATTCTGTCAGGAATATAATAGTATTCTTCTGTCGGGTATCCGATAAGCATGCAGCCATGGAATTTTGCACCTTCAGGTAAGCCAAGCAGTTCTCTGAGTTCAGGGATTTCACTTGCAAAATCCTTAAGATATCCTGCCCAGCAGCTTCCTACGCCCTTTGAGTGAAGGTAGAGGGATGCATAGTCTAATGCAAGAGCTGTGTCCTGTAAAGGATTGATGGCATTTGCTTTACAGTAAGCCATAATTACGGTTTTCGCCTTGGCGAATACCATGTTTACACCTTTCTTGAGGCCGATAAGGATTTCAGGGCATGCACCTGTTGCTTCCAGAGTCTTTACAATGATATCCATTGCCTTTCCAATGGTTTCTTCTGTCATAACAACATATTTTACAGGATGCTGATTCTTTGCAGATGGCGCCCAGGCAGCAATTTCGAGAGCCTCCTTAATCAGTTCCATAGGTACAATTTCATCGCTGAAATTTCTGATAGAACGCTTTGACATAAGGAAAGATTTAAGATCATCACCGAAAGTCTCCTCAATTACAGGCATTTCTTCATTAATGATAGCAGGCTTGTCTCCCCAGAGAAAAGCATTTTCAGAACATGCCGCGGCACAGTGGAAGCACTTGATGCATCCGTACTTTCTGTTGAAGTCAGGTTTTCCACCGTTGTCGAAAATCGCTCCGCAGACACACTTGTCCACACATTTAAGGCATCCTATACACTTATCATAGTTGATATTTATCATTTCTTTTCCTTTCTTGCGCAGCATTTTCCTGTTTTACCGCAGCATCGCACATTACAGTAACATGCATCAGGCCCCGCGCCGGACTGCAACAGTTCAATGCTTCTCGCAAAGCTCAATTTGAAAATGATTATATCATATTTGCCCTTACAGATGTGATACTAATGTTGCTTTTCTGCAGGTTGCAGACAGAATTTTTCCTGCGCGGGATGCCGGATTGATTATTCTTGAATGGCAGATTGATTATCCATAGATGCCGAATTGATTATCCATGGATGGTTCGACCGGCTTCATTCCATTCTAAGGGCTGCATTATGCCGCCTTTCCTATGGCATCGGCCAGGCCGGTAATAGCCATGTGCAGTCTTTCTTTAGGCATTCGATAGTTTACTGTGAATCCCCCGGCTGCATCCCAGGTACCGTTGGTGCCGTTTCCTTCATTAAGGAATTTGATACCATAGAAGTTCTTTCCCGCATCTTCCCATTCGAAGAGGTTCTTGGAAAAATCATCGATGAGGATATTCACCCTTTCCGGATCCGCATAGTCTGCCTTAACCGAACCGTAAGGTACGAAGCAGGCAGCCACATCTCCCAGTCCCTGCTCCTTAAGCCAGATCTGTTTGTCTGCGGTGTTGCTTCCGTCCGGAAAAACAGCGGAAAGTACTGTCACGTCGTATCTCGGATCTTCTTTCAGAAGTTTGATAACTTCAATCATGTTTTCATAGCTCGGACGGTTTCTGAAATATCCCGGCTGATACATATCTTCCAGCGAATCTTCAAATCCGTATACGGCCTGTACGCCGTCCATGTCTATGTAAATGTTTACTTTCTTTTCTTTCATTTTAGTTCCCCTTTTCTGTATTATGCCGCGACTGGCCACCCCTATCGCTTCTATGTTACCCTATGTTACCTTGTGTTATCTATATTCTGCCATGCCTGCCTGTCCATTAAACGGACAGTACCTGTGGCATTTTTATCAATAAATGAATTTAAAAACGCTATGATTTGCTTGCAACTACAATTGCAAACTAGCAGTTACTTTTGCAAAGGCTTATATTTAAGTTGTCTTTGTTTGATTCAGAAAGGAAACATTATGACCAAACAATTATCCTTATCTGAACGTATTGTTATTGAGCAAATGATCCACAGGGACTATTCATTTGCCTCAATTGGCAGAAATCTTAACAGATCTGCATCCACTATTGCTCGTGAAGTCCTGCATTACAGATGCTTCTCTAGCAGAATCCCACTCATGGGTGAAAATGACTGCCTTAATCGCCATAGTTGTCAACGCAACACTCTTTGCCGTGAAAAGGGTGTCCATGGATGTTTCGCTTCCAGATGCAAACGATGTCCGGAAGGTATTCTCTGCACTTCCATTTGTGACAATTATGATTCTCTGCAGTGTGATTTACTGGATAAGCCACCTTATGTCTGCAGCAATTGCAAAATGCAGAAGGGGTGTCGTAAAAACAAGGCCTATTATACTGCCCACAGAGCCAATGCGGCTCACCTTAAGGCGCTAAGAGAAGCTCACCGTGGAGTTCGAAAAACACCTGCAGAGCTTCTCAAAATTGCTGAAATTATCGAACCTCTGCTTGCAAAAGGCCAGTCACTTAACCACATCTGTTCAACTCATGCAGCTGAATTAGGGGTCTCAGAAAGAACCCTCTACAATTACATTGACAAGAATGTCTTTAAAGTCAGAAATATCGATCTTCCCAAGAAGGTTGTCTACAGGCAGCGTAGGCCGAAAAATGTACTCACAAAGTATGAATATCAGTACCGTCAGGGACGAACTATTGAGGACTTTAAAACCTATGTAGAGGCTAATCCTGGCATTTCTATCGTTGAAATGGATACAGTAAAAGGAAGCCGTGAAAAAGGAAAAGTACTCCTGACAATGATTTTCAGGAAATCCAGCTTCATGCTGATTTTTCTTATGAAAGATGGCACGCAGGACAGCGTTATTCAGGTGTTTGACGCTCTTAATGAACTTCTGGGAATGGCACTTTTCAAAAGGGTATTTGGTGTGATTCTCACAGATAATGGCGTTGAATTCAAGAATCCAGGCGCTCTGGAGCATACGCGTACCGGATTAATCCGAACCCATGTATTCTTCTGTGATCCTCAGGCATCATGGCAAAAGCCACATGTTGAAAACAACCACAGACTGATACGAAGAATCCTTCCAAAAGGAACAAGTTTTAACAAGCTTAATGTTGGCGATATCAGACTGGTTTGCTGCCATATCAACAGTGTCATACGAGAAAACCTTGATGGTAAAACACCATTTGAATTAATGGATTCAGCAGATGATAAAAAGCTATTATCAGCACTTAACCTGTCACCCATTCCACCTGATGAGGTTACTCTGAGTCCAAAACTAATTAAACACTAAACATACAATGTCGGATCAAACAAAGACCACATATCCCTTTTGAGGCGGGGTCTCAGTTACTTTTGCAAACCGACTGACATGCCGCTTGTTAGTCATGCTCAGAAATCGTGCAAAACAATAGCTTTTAATTCGTCATATATCGTTTTAAGCTCGGTTTTGCCCTCATTTTAAGGTTTACAAATGTTGATGTCAATATATACTAGCAGTTACTATTTCACTTAAAGGTGGCATTTTTATAATATCGGGTTCATATAGTTATCCACAGTATCACTTTCTTGACATTATGGGATATATCCCATATAATCAAGGAGGTGGCAAAATGCCAACAAGGAACTGGAGGAAATGTGGGAGACGGAGCAATATGTGAAGCTCCCGCCGTTGAGGTAATATGTTTCACAAAGCTTATGATCTTGAATTTAAGGAAGGCACATTGCTGGAAGTTAAATTCCGCTCAGGAGAGGTAAAACAATATGATATGCGCAGCCTTTATGCAGAATATCCGGTTTTTCGAGCGCTGGAAGATCGCGAACTTTTTCGATCTGGTAAACTCCAGGGAGCCTACGGAATTGTATGGAACGATGAGCTGGATATCGCTGTAGAGGAGATCTTTGAAAAGGGCATAACTGTAAGAATCGAAGAAGTACCTGCAGGTTTGATAGCTGCGGATGCTGTAAAAACGGCTCGTGCATCGGCTGACATGTCTCAAAAGGAACTGGCAGCGCTTACAGGAATCGATCAGTCCGACATTTCAAAGATTGAACGCGGCTTTGCAAATCCTTCTGTTCATACGCTTAATCGCATTGCCAAAGCATTGGGCGGAGAATTGGTGATTTCTATCATCAAAACCGAACAGAACTGATTCACACGCCGTATCTGCTACAATCAGAAAAGATTTTGTCGTTCCAGGTGTTATATGCTCTGAGAGTACTTTTAGTACGTTGTTACTGAAGTGCGCTTAGAGCTTTTTTATTACATACGGAGAAAGGAGGAAATTA
>JAKSRZ010000108.1 GCA_024403375.1 Lachnospiraceae bacterium | reverse complement strand
CTGCTCATATATATTCTGGAGGTGTTGGTGGTGATTTCTGAAGGTGTAATGATTTATCTGCTAAGAAGGACAGAGAGCTTTAAGGTAAAGCCGCTGAAGTTTCATAAATGTCTGTTATATTCATTTATTCTGAATTGTATATCGTATTGCGTCGGCATGCTTATTCTATGACAAAATGGCCTTGTTTGCAGGGCTTTTTTTGATTTTGAACGCATCGCGATTAGGTCTTTATTCCCGATTTGCCCCAAAACAAGTCCTTGTGGACAATCTAAAATTGACAAATAGTTTACCACATGATATAGTATTGATGTGATTTTATTGTCACAATTCCTTGTGGTTTTGGGTAGGAACTGTAAGGAAAAAAATTAAATAGCGGTTTGCCGCAGAAGGAGCAGGAAATGGCAAAGCAGGCAAGTGATATGAGCCCTGTTGTTCGTAAGGTTTACGAAAACAAAGGAAATCATGTTAGGGTTACCAAGAACATGGGAAGAAACCGTTATGAGGTAATTGAGGGAACAATTACAGAAACTTACACAAATCTTTTTGTCATCAAACTCGATCAGGCAGAAGACACAATCAAGACACAGTCTTACAGCTACTTCGATATTCTGACAAAGGACATTCAGCTTTCATACGTCTAAAACAGGGGAAATAAAAACTTCCGGAGATTGGGTATCTCCGGAAGTTTTTCAGTTCAGTCCCATTTCTTCAACGCGAATATTCAATTCGCAATTCGATACAAATTTTCCATTCATTCCAAGTTCATAAATCATGTTTACGGCAAAAAGATCGTCTGTAACCGGGAAGGACAGGCTTTTTGTCATCATTTTCATGTCAAAATCGCCATACGGTGTGGAATATATGGATTCGTTAACCTGCCCCGGGGCAAAAAAGAGGCGGGTGATGATATTTCCTTCTTTTGTCATCTCAACGCCTTCTGAAGATGCTTTTATACGGCATTTTGTGAGATGGCCATCGTCTTCTTCCTCGTAGAAGAGGTACCAGACGCCGTCCTTATTTATGCATGTGCCCACAGAAGTCATTTCTATAGGCTCATCGCCCTGAACTTCGGGCTGGAGGCCTGATATTGTAATTATTACATCCTTTTTCATGGCTTAAAGCTTACCGCCTTTGCTTCCCTTTGAGCCGCCCAATGAAGCGGTGGAAAGGAGATTTGTGTCAAAGGAGAAGGTAATGGCTTCTTCCTCACGCTGGGCTTTTAATGCCAGATCAACGCAGCGGTTAAGGAGTTCCTTATAAGGCATACCGGTAGGCTCCCAAAGATAGAAGGAAAGAGAACCGGGAATTGTATTGATTTCGTTGAAATACAACTCGCCATTATCTACATCAATCATAAAGTCGATACGGGCAACGCCACGGCAACCAAGTGCTTTGAAGCTTTCAACTGCCAGTGAACGGATTCTGTCACGCATTTCTGCAGGAACGTTGGCAGGAATCTGACGAGATACTCCGGCCATACCCTTTGAACCACCCTTTGATCCGTTTGACTGATATTTGTCCTTATATGAGAGAATTTCCTTTGAATGGAAAGGCTCCTCGATTTCAGAAGCAATTGCCTCATTTTCGTCTCCGAGAACAGAGCAGTTAATCTCTCTGAGATTTGTGATGGCGTGCTCAACAATAATCTTTTTTGCATAGGTAAAGGAATCATCAATGGAGTGATATAAAGAGTTTCTGTCCTTTGCTACAGAAATACCTACACTTGAACCAAGGTTTGCAGCCTTGACAATAACGGGATAGCCGAGCTTTTCTTCGATTTCGGTAACCATTCCATCAACATTTTTGTAGTGTTCAAGAGTGAAACGAAGACAGTCCAGAACAGGAATGTTGTTGTACTTGAGAACGCACTTCTGCACATATTTGTCCATTCCGATGGCTGAGGACATAACATCGCATCCGGCAAAAGGAACTCCCATATGCTTGAGATAGCCCTGAAGTGTTCCGTCTTCAACGTTTGTGCCGTGTACAATGGGGAAAACCACATCGACAACAGTTTCCTTCTTGTTTCCGAACACCTTCTGAGGATAAGGGGAAAGAACCACGTTTGCTCCGCTGTTGGACATGATTACACGCTGGGATTTCTTCAAAAGACCAGGTATGTTTTTATACTCATTTATGTCCGCGATGCAGTCACCGATATACATCTCGTTGTTTTTTGTGATGTAAACGGGAATAATGTTGAAACGTTCCCTGTCCATGCTGTAAATGGCCTGAATGGCTGAAATAACAGATACTTCGTGCTCGACGGAACGGCCGCCGAAAAGCACAGCTAAATTAATCATTGGTAAATCCTGACCTTTCGTAAAATATTAGTAATTATCAGGCAGATCATTCTCCAGGAGAATGTATTTGTGGCTGTCTGTATTTATAGATACTGCAAAATCGTAGGCTTCGGTAAAGCGATCGAATTCGAACAGATGATCGGAAGGGAAATCCGAATCAAGTGCACCCTGGCGGATGGAGCCGGTACGATATTTGTTGACAAGAAGTATGTAATCACAGCATGAAGCTGCGTAAGTACCGAATTTGTAGTGAAGTTCGTTTTCCTTTTCTCCCAGCTCAACCATTCCGGGGGTAATAAGGATTCTTGTACCGTCAAAAAGCTTAAGTGTTTCAACGGCAGCCTTTGAACCGACAGGGTTTGAATTAAAGGCATCATCAATGATGGTGACAGCCCCTGCTTCTTTCAGTTCAAGACGATGAGGAACAGGTTTTATTCGACGCACGGCAACCTTAAGGGTGGCAAAATCAACGCCAAAGGAATGAGCAATTGAAATAGCACCCACAATGTTAAGAACGTTGATTGAACCAATAAGCTGTGTGTGGAATTCCTGCTTTTCGCCATCAGGGGAAACTACGGTAAAATCAGTGCCCAAAGGTGTAAGAACAACATTTTCCGCATGGTAGCCGAGAGTTGAGTTCACACCATAATAGATTTTGTTAAAGTCTCTTTCATCTTTAAGAATCTCTTCGGAATCAGCATTAAGGAAAAGCTTTCCTCCCTTGGGAAGGGCATCCGCCAGCTCAAACTTTGTCTTTCTTACATTGTCAATGTTAAAGAAGGTTTCAAGATGCTGAGGACCAACGGAAGTGATAACACCATGCTGAGGGTGTACGATATCGCATATTTCTTTAATATCACCTACGTGGCGGGCACCCATTTCACAGATGAAAATCTCGTGAGTGCTTTTAAGCTGTTCGCGGATTGTACGAACGACGCCCATTGGAGTATTAAAGCTTTCTGGAGTAACAAGTACATTATATTTTGTACTTAACAGTGTTTGCAAATAGAACTTCAGGCTTGTTTTTCCATAGCTTCCCGTAACACCGATAACGGTAAGTGAGGGGGAGGCGGCAAGCCTTCTTTTGGCGTCCTTGATAAAGGAGTTGTTAACGGCTTTTTCCACAGGCTTAAGCAGTAAGTTCGTGAATGTCAGAACAAATGGCTGTAATGTGAGAAGCACAGGGGAAAAGGCCAGGAAGTATCTTGAACCCGCTAAATAAAGGGCACCCAGAATAATGGCATTCAAAATAAAATCTGCCACAATGAGTCGTCTGACTCTTTTGGTGAAAACCAATTTCTTTTTGGTGTTTGAACGCTTAAGAAGCACATAGCCTGTAAAGGGAATAATCAGAATCAGAATCCAGAACACGTAAACCCATGAGCTAAGATTTATTATAAGCGAAAGTATGGAAAGAACCAGCATCAGTGCCAGATACATAAGAACAAAATGCTGGCGTTTCATACCGGTTTTCAGCCATTTCATATGCTCCTTGTTTTTATAGCCGTTAAGCTGAAGCATGTGAGTATTGTAGCGTGCCGAATACCACAGCGTACCCAAAAAGAACACCACATATGTAACAGTGAGAATTATGCTAAGTAAACCCATGTGAACATCCTTTTCCAAAGCAAATATTTACATAAATGCATTAATAATATTACGGAAGAGAAGGGGCTGCTCCAGGAAGGAATAGTGCCCGGCTCCTTTTATAACCGCAAGTCCCGAATTTGGAATGAGTTGATCCATTTTTTCGGCATCGGTAATAGGGGTGGCAGTATCCTTATCTCCCCAGATAAGAAGTGTTTCCTGTGAAATCAGTGGCAAAAGATCCGTAAGGTCTTCATTTACTGCCTTCACAAGGCACTGACGCATCATGGGGCTGGCAGCTCTGTAGTCTGCGGAACCTTGTCTTCCTTTCCAATCATCTATAAGACTGCCAAACAACAGCTTTGATACTTTTAAGTCAGCAAGCCTTTTGAGAATCTTATAGCGACGAATCTTTCTTTTCTGGGCAGGAGTTTTCTTTGGCAGAATGCCTGCACTGTCCACAAGAACGATTTTTTCTATGTTTATGGGACAATCTTTGCGGCTTGCAAGGCGTATAATCATACGTCCGCCGTAGGAATGGCCGATAAGCGAGCAGGATTTAATGCCAAGTGCTTCAAGAAACTTGACGAAGAAGCAGACGTAGTCCTCAACGGACCATGCTTCTCTGGGCTCGGTACTGGTGCCAAATCCCGGTAAATCCAGAACAACAACCTTGTATTTATCCTTCAGGGCATCCATCATTGAGGCGTAAACAGACATTGTGGTACCCCAACCCTGCAGAATAACGGCATATTTGTCACCGGTTCCTGCCATATCATAATTAATTGTGTAATCGTCGATTGTAATCTGCATTACTTCTTTGCTTTACCCTTAACGTCATCCTTCTTTGTTGCCTTGTTTTCGTCAACAGTCTTCTGAGCTTTCTTTAAGAGTCTCTTCCAGAAGCCCTGCTTTTCCTGAGGAACATCAAGAGGTCCGCGAAGACCCTTAACGCTTATGATGTAAATACCGTTAATAACTGCTTTTACTTCCTTCTTTACGGGAATGTTATCGAAAATCTTAGGATCGCACATAAGTGTATGAATCTGAGGGCCGACCTTTGCCTTTACAACGGGAACCTTTGAACCGCGAAGATACTTAGGTGTCTGCTCAACAACGATTTCAGGGAAGCCCGCATCTTTAAGCTTCATTCTCTTCTTATCAATAACAAGCATTGATGTTGTCTGAGCACCAATCATTTTCTGGGCTTCTGCAGCTTCCTGCTTCTTCTGCATCTTGTTTCCGACGATGGCAAGAGCGATAAATGCACCGAGAAGAACTACGAGTACGATGATAAGTACAATGGACCATGTGGGAAGGCCTGCAAGTACGATAGGTGTAAGTGTTGTCATAAAAGAACCTCCTGAAGCTCACAAAGGAGCCGTAATTTATTTTGTGTATTTGTTATGGCCGGCTAACATTTCAGCCACCTTATTCTGGGTGTAAGCACCGATGGTTTTCAGCTCTTCGGCACTGAGCTCATTTAAGTAAATGGGCTTTCCAAATTCAATAACAAGGTTGGTTTTCTTGATTCTTGGGAACTGATTTTCAAAAAGGACATTTGTTCCTGTAATGGCTACGGGAATGATGGGACATCCTGACTTTGTGGCCATTTTGAAGCTTCCCTCTTTGAAGGGGGCAAGTTCTCCCGTTCTGCTTCTTGTTCCTTCCGGAGCAATCGCAACAGAAATACCGTTTTTAAGGCATTCCACGGAATGAAGAATCATTTTGACGCCCTCACGCATATCTTCTCTGTCAAGGAAGAAATTGCTGAGAACCAACATCCACCAGTTAAGGATCGGAACCTTCTTTATCTGACGCTTTGCGATGAAAGCGGTTCTGTTTTTTATTGTTGAATAAAGCATCAGGGCATCGAATGCACCAAGGTGATTAAATGCAAACATGTAGGCACCGTCTTTGGGTATGTTTTCCAGACCGATGCGATGAATTTTGGAGCCGGTACAGAAAAGAACAAGATTGAATTCTGCACGGACCATAGCCTGAGCCACAGTGTGAGCACCCTTTACGCCGCATTTTTTCAGCAGTGCCAGTATACCAAGCACGGGCAACGTTATCACGAGGTAGAGAACCACAACAAGAATAATGAGAATAAATCTCAGCATAATGTATCCTCCTTATTGATTGTTTGACGGATAAATGCCGCTTTCGGTAATGGCAATGCCGTTTTCCTGAGCTA
>JAKSRZ010000107.1 GCA_024403375.1 Lachnospiraceae bacterium | reverse complement strand
TGCATTTGACCCATTCACAGGTTCTTATAGCGTGATTGGTGAAAGAGTCGGTGCAGCATGGGGGTCCGGAAAGGTCTTCATGTAGTGAGTGAAGAATAACCAGCGTATTTTAATGAACGTTAAAGTAATCAAATCCAACAGAAAAACTATTTCGATTCAGATTAACCCGGATTTGTCGGTTACGTTGCGAGTGCCGCTAAGAATAAGCAAAAGGGATATAGAAAAAATTCTGGAAGAAAAGCGGGACTGGATAGAAAAACATATCGAAAAGGTCAAGGCCGGAAATGAGGCAAGGGATGAGGGCACACAAAGGCTCAGTGTGGAAGAATTGAAGAGTCTGGCTGACCGGGCTTTGGCTTACATTCCGAGCAGGGTCAGGCATTTTGCACCTCTGGTGGGGGTGAGCTACGGCCGGATTACCATCAGAAATCAAAAGACCAGGTGGGGGAGCTGCAGCGGAAAGGGAAATCTGAATTTCAATTGTCTGCTGATGCTGACACTTCCGGAAGTAATTGACTATGTTGTGGTGCATGAATTGTGTCATCGTAAAGAAATGAATCACTCAAAAAGATTTTGGGGTGAGGTCGAAAAGGTTATCCCGAATTACAAAGAAATGGAAAAATGGTTAAAAACTAATGGAAGTGCCTTAATAAGGCGTTCTCCAATGTGAATTAAGGGCTGTGGAAGCAGCCTTTTTTTATTTTATAAAAAAAAGTTCTTGACAAAACGGTTAGAATAGACTAACCTATATACAGTTAGTTAACGCTAACACTGGACAAATCATGTGGCCTTCTACAATGAATATCAGCTTGCCGGTTGCGCGGCCGGCAGGCTGATATTGAAGGAAATTACACGCTGACAAATCTCAATATGCGGACAAGTGCATAAGGAAGGAGCAGATATGGAATTAGCAGTTAAAAAACTGAAGGATAAATCAAAATTATTAGGAATTATGTTATTATTTTGTGCGGCATTGGCACTGATTGAGTTTATGCTATAAAAAAATGTACAGCTTTATGCTGTACAATTTTTTTCGCAGTTTTCGATGCAATGTTTTTTTAAAATCTCAAAAGTTTCCTCACTTATATCGTGCTCAATTCTGCAGGCGTCTTCTTTTGCCAGTTTTTCCGGCACGCCAAGCCTGATAAGCAAATTGGAAAGAAGATTGTGACGTTCAAGCACTTTTTCGGCTTTGTCAAGCCCTTCCGGTGTCAAAGTAATCTGCCCGTCAGATGCCATCGTAATATATTTTTTTTCACGAAGGCTTTTCATAGCCACACTTACACTTGGCTTTGAAAAATTGAGTTCGTGAGCAATGTCAATGGAGCGGACAGCTCCATTTTGTTTTTGCAAAAGAAGGATTGTCTCTAAATAGTCTTCCATGGACTCTGCGGATTTATGTTGGAAATACCCCATACGTTTTCTCCTAAACTGTATTTTGTAATACTATAACATCATAGTTTGGATATGACAAATAAAATAATTCAATGGTTTGGTGAGATTAGGACCGATTATGCACCATACAAAACTGAGAACGAACATAATAGCTTGAAAATATTCAAGTAATAACTTAATATGTATGTAAAATAAACCAAAATGAGAGGTGTTATTATGATACAGATATATGGAATGGACACATGCCCTGATTGCACATATTTGTACGATCAAATAAAGGGAAAAGAAAATGAGTTTGAGTATATTAATATTGGAGCACACGTCAAGAATCTTAAGGCATTTCTCAAAATAAGAGATAATAGTCCCGCATTTGATGAGGCTAAAGAAAAGGGCTATGCCGGTATTCCTTGTTTTGTAAAAGAAGACGGCACTGTGACTATTGTTCCTGAAGAGGTCGGACTGAAAAGCAGACCTGAAGAAGTTACCACAGGTGCTGCCTGCAGACTGGACGGAACAGGCTGCTGATAAAGGAGAAAACATGGTAAAACCTATTTGTAAGGACGTAATGTTTCTTTCAAAAAAGGCAGAAATAGCCACAGCAGAGGACATACATATTGCTGAAGACCTGCTGGATACCCTTAAAGCCCACAGAGAGGGCTGCGTTGGTATGGCTGCAAACATGATAGGGATAAATAAAGCTATCATAGTTGTATCTATGGGACTTTTCGATGTGGCTATGCTGAACCCCAAAATTGTCAAAAGACTGAAGCCATATGAAGCCGAAGAAGGATGCCTGTCACTTACAGGTACAAGAAAATGTCAACGATATGACGAAATTGAAGTGGAATGGCAGGATATGAACTTCAACAGGCAAAGAAGTAAGTATACCGGCTGGATTGCCGAAATAATTCAACACGAGATTGACCACTTGAATGGTGTGGTTATCTGATAAATCACTTAAAGGAGAAAAACCATGCAGAAAGTATACGATTTTTTGAAGACAGCAGAAACATATTATCTGGCAACCGTTGAAGGGGATCAGCCTCGCGTGCGTCCCTTTGGAACAATGCTGATGTTCGAAGGAAAACTCTACATTCAGACAGGAAAAATCAAGCCGGTTTCAAAACAGATTGAGGCTAATCCCAAGGTTGAAATTTGTGCCATGAAGGGTGGAGAATGGATCAGAGTAGCAGGTAAACTTGTTGAGGACGATCGCATCGAAGCTCGTCAGGCAATGCTGGATGGATATCCCAGCCTCCAGAGTATGTATAAAGCAGATGACGGGAACACAGTAGTTTACTATTTCAAAGATGCAGAGGCAACTATTTCGGGCTTCACACATGCACCTGAAGTTATCAAATTCTAAAAGTATAATTGCAAAACCGGCATGACTAAAAATCATGTCGTTTTTTTTAATCTCTCTTTTTAGTGATCAGGAAATTGCGATAGCAGATTCTACCATAAATTACCCATAAAATGTATTTTGTGCTATACTATCAACCAAACGGAAATTTAAGGAGATACCTAATGGGCTATATAATGGATTTACGTAAAGTGGTAGGACATCGAACGCTGATTCAGTGTGCGGCCAGTATAATAATCGAAAATGAACAAGGTCAGATTCTCCTTGGAAAAAGAACCGACAACCATATGTGGGGCTATTCCGGTGGCTCCATCGAAATAGATGAAAAAGTTGAAGACTGTGCAAAGCGTGAGCTTTACGAGGAAATGGGGCTGGTGGCGGATGAGCTGGAGTTTTTTATGATTAACTCGGGCCCTGAAGTGCATTACGTTTATCCGAATGGTGACGAAGTATCCAATATCGAGATCATATATATATGTCGTAAGTACCATGGAGAGATAAAAAAGCAGGATGAGGAACTGGATGAGTTAAGGTTTTTTGACATCGACGAACTTCCTATTATTTCTCCCCCGATTCGCCCGGTTTTTGAGGCATATGTAAGAATGCGAAAGGAAACATTATGAGACAGTATTTAAGTGGCAGCTGGAAGGCGTCAATTGGCGAAAACGAATATGAAATGATTCTCCCCGGTTCTTTGGATGAAAATGGTATCGGAAATAAGGACTTAGGAAAAAATCAGTGGCATCCCGACGCCGTTCTTGGAAACGGAGAAAGCACATTTGATGAGAATGCACCTATTTCCACGCGTTTTACAAGAAAAGTGACATACGAGGGAGCTGTAAAAATAGAGAGAACAATCCGGCAGGCTACACCTTCAGGCAAGCGACTCTTCCTTCATGTCGAGCGTGCCAGAAAGCTCAGCCTTTTTGTTGACGGCAAGGAAATTGAGCCTGTAACAGATGCTAATATTTCCACACCTTATGAGTTCGAAGTCACCGGCCTTTTAGAGGCCCCCACACCCGTTACCTTCGTAAGTGACAACAGCTATCCCGGATGGCCTCACGATGCCATAGTTAATTCTTCAGCAGCTACTGATGAAACCCAGACTAACTGGAATGGTCTGCTGGGAGAGATATACCTTGAAGAAAGAGATGACGCCTATATAAGTGACATCCTTTATTATCCGATTGAAAATGATGGCAGAATAGCAGCACTGAGACTTTCTGTAATAATAGATTCACAGTCTGACAAAAAACTCCCGATTTGCATAAAAAGTGATGCCCTTAAGAATACCATAGAAAAAATAATATGTGTGAACAAGGGAAGAGCCAATGTGGAAATAGGGGAAGTGCCTGTTTCCGAAAATGCAGCTCTTTGGGATGAGGACCAGGGCAATCTGTATTGCCTTGAAGCAATCCTCGGCAATAGTGCCCCCAAGACTATCAGGGTCGGATTAAGATTATTCGGAGATAACGGAAGCGGACGCCTGGCCCTTAACGGACGCACAATCTTTTTACGCAGCGAAGCAAATTGCGGAGAATTCCCTGAAACCGGACATGCTCCTATGAGTGTGGAGGAATGGAAAGAAATTCTGAAGCTTTACCGCTCCTATGGTGTAAACTGCATGCGATTCCATTCACACATTCCGCCCAGGGCAGCTTTTTATGCGGCTGATGAACTGGGAATGCTGATGCAGCCGGAGCTTTCACACTGGAATCCTAAAAATGCCTTCGAATCTGATGAAAGCTATGCGTACTACAAGGCCGAACTTACTGAGGTAATAAGGGAGCTGAATAATCACCCTTCATTCGTCATGCTCACATTCGGAAACGAACTGCATGCCGGAGAAATCGGGCATAAACGAATGGACGAGCTGTTGGAAATTGCACACCGGCTTGACACATCCAGACTCTATGCAAATGGTTCAAATCCCCACTATGGTGAGCTTGGAGCTGATAAGAACAGCGATTTCTATACATCTCAGAATAGCAACAGCCTTATGATGCGTGGTACAAGTGCAGGAATGAAGGGCCACATTAATGAAAGTTATCCTTCAGCGAAAGTAGACTATGATCCTTGTCTTGCAGATATCAGAAAAACCTACGAAAAGCCTATCTTCAGCTTTGAAGTAGGACAGTTTGAAGTGCTGCCGGATTTTGATGAACTGGATAGCTTCAATGGAATTTCTCTTCCGGTGAACTATGAAATAATCAAAGAAAAGGCGGAAAAGGCCGGATTTATCAAAAACTGGAAACGCATTGTTGAGGCAACAGGTGAGCTTGCCCTGATTGGATACAGAGAAGAAATCGAGGCTGCTATGCGTACCAAGGAGCTTTCCGGAATTTCATTGTTAAGCCTACAGGATTTCCCAGGACAAGGTACTGCTCTGGTAGGAATGATGAATTCTCACTTGCAGCCCAAGCCATTCTCCTTTGCAAAGCCGGAAAGATTTGAAAAGTTTTTCCGTGATACCCTTCTCCTTTGCAAACTTCCACGCTATACCTATGAGTCAGGGGAAACAATGAGTGCGGAAATTGTCGTTGCGAATTATGGGAAAACGGATCTTAACGGAAACCTGACATATGTACTTTCGGAAACGAATGACAGAACTCTGTCCGAGGGAGCGATTGCAAATGTGCATTGCCCTTGCGGAACCCATACATCATTGGGAGAAATATCAATAAATCTGATTACAGATAAACCGGTAAGGTGCAACCTACAACTTAGAATTAACGCAGCTGAAACTACTTACCCGATATGGATTTATCCGGAAACAGAGATTACCTGTCCTGCGGATGTAATCGAGACTGCTAAGTTGGATGACGAAATACTGAAACAACTTGAATCTGGTGCAA
Organism: Lachnospiraceae bacterium; assembly: GCA_024403375.1. GTDB lineage: Bacteria > Bacillota > Clostridia > Lachnospirales > Lachnospiraceae > RGIG3528. Next base: position 502 of record JAKSRZ010000107.1, on the reverse strand, counting down.
AGGTATTCCTGACACCTCCGGCAACAAAAGAAGCTTTACCCAAGTCCATAGGAACGCAGTTTACTACTGACTTCTGGTCTGTGGGAACCTTTCCCTTCCAGGAGGGTGGAATGGGACAGCTTATAGAAAATGAGCACCCGATTTTTGCAAATTTCCCCACAGAGTTTTACACAAATTATCAATGGTGGCCCATGGCAACAACAAGAGCCCTGATTTTGCCGAATTTTGATTGCGTGCATTCCATAGTTACCGAACTGGACAGCTATGCAACCATGCGACCCATGACAATGCTGTTTGAGTGCAGCGTAGGAAAAGGGAAATTGCTTTGCTCCACTATGGATCTGGCAGGGCACTCAAAGTACCCGGAAGCAAGGGCTCTCCTAAGAGCAATATATCAATATCTGGATAGCGAAAAGTTTGAGCCGAGCACTTATTGCGAGCCGGAGACACTCAGACAAATAATATAACTCCTATGTTAAGTGCATGAAAGGAATCAAGAATG
>JAKSRZ010000106.1 GCA_024403375.1 Lachnospiraceae bacterium | reverse complement strand
ACAACCCGAGGACGAATAAGGATGCAGAATTCATTGAACTTGTAGATGATGTTGATAAATATATGGGCTATGCAAAGGATGCATCAACTACCTGGGGAACCGGCGGAATGATAACCAAACTCGAAGCTGCCGGAATTGCAACAAGAGCAGGCATTGATATGATTATCTGCAACGGAAGTGATGTTGTTAATATAAGCAGAATCCTTGACGGCAAAGATATAGGAACCGTGTTTAAGGCAAATTAGTGGATTGCCGGAAATGTCAGGCGGTGGATTTTAACTGCCATAGTATATAGAGAAAAGTGAATTTGATTTTATGAATTTCAGGAATGTCTTTTTAGAATTTGGATACAATAAGGAAGAGATAGATACTCGCCTTGAAGAAACATTTCAGAATATGTTTTATGGCCCCGAAGGTGAAAAAATATATTATGAAGTCGGCGACGACATGGGGTACTTTACCGATACCGGAAATAACGATGTCAGAACCGAGGGACAAAGCTACGGAATGATGATGTGTGTCCAGTTAAATAAGAAAGAAGAGTTTGACCGCATCTGGAAATGGACAAAAACATACATGTATCTTTCAGAGGGCGTTAATGCAGGTTATTTTTGCTGGTCCAACCAGACAGACGGAAAGAAGAATTCCCAGGGACCGGCACCTGACGGAGAAGAATTTTTTGCAGCAGCATTGATTCTTGCATCAAGAAGATGGGGAGACGGAGAGGGAATATTTAATTACTCGAATGAAGCAGTTGCAATTATGAAAGCAATGCTTCATAATCCTGTTCCCATGTATGATTACGAAACAAAGTATATTAAATTTGTTGCCGGCTGTAATTATTCAGATCCGAGTTATCATCTGCCGCACTTCTATGAATTATATGCAGATGAACTTAAAAAGAAAGCTGCTGAATGCAAGGATACAGCTGAAGCAGATGAATTGATAAAAGATGCCGGGTTCTATGAAGAAGCAGCTGTAGAATCTCGTAAATATTTTGAAAAGAGCTGTCATCCCGAGACTGGAATGTCTGCTGAGTATGCACAATACGACGGAACTCCGTTTGAAGGTGAATGGACGCAGTGGGGAAGACATGACTATTTTTACTCTGATGCTTACAGAACAGCCGCAAATATGGGACTTGATTACAGCTGGTGCATAGTGAAGAATATAGAGTGTGCAGCAGTTGAGAAGGAAAGAACGGCAGCACTTCGTAAATTCTTTGAAAAAGAAGTAAAGTTTGATTCTGAAGGACCTCATTTTGGTGTTTATGAAATAGATGGAAAGCCGGTGGCAAAGGAAGATGATTCGGAGACTGCTTCTTCGGTAGTGGCGCTTCATCCATATGGATTACTTGCAACACTTGCTATGAGTTATCTTGCAACTGATCCTGAAGAAGGAGACAAAGCAGAAGGCTCATGGGCGGTTCGTAAGTTCTGGGAACTACCTTTACGAAAAGGTAGAAGAAGATATTATGACAATTGTCTTTATCTTTTTGCTTTTATGGCTTTAAGTGGAAATTACAGATTCTACTAAATATATTATATTTGTCAGTTGATACATTTATTCATTATTTATATAAGGAAGGAAAATTATGCCAAAAGTAACTCCGTTTAAGGCTATACGCCCAAATCCCAAGGTCGCAGATAAATTCTGCGCACTTCCATATGATGTATATAACAGAGCAGAAGCAACTGAAGTTGTAAAAGCTAATCCACTTTCTTTTTTGGCAATCGACAGAGCTGAAACATCTTTTAGCAATGCGGTTGATACCTATGCACCGGAGGTGTATGCGGCAGCAGCACAAATGTTAAAGATGAGAAGAGAAGACGGAACTTTGATACAGGATGCAAAACCTTCTTATTATATATATGAACTTACTATGGATGGAAGAACTCAGACAGGTATTGTTGCCTGCTCATCTGTAGACGACTATGTTAACTCTGTAATTAAGAAACATGAAAATACAAGAGAAGACAAAGAAATAGACAGAATAAAGCATGTTGATACAACCAACGCACATACCGGTCCTATTTTCCTTGTGTACAGAGCCAAGGATGAAATCAGAAAAATAGTTCAGGAGACGAAGGATAACAAAAAGCCATTATATGACTTTACATCTGATGACGGCATCAGACACAGAGCATTTATTATTGATGAGAGCGATAAGATAGAAGCTATCCATTCTACTTTTGAAAATATCGACTGCACATATATTGCAGATGGTCACCACAGATGTGCTTCTGCAGTCAAGGTCGGACTTAAGAGAAGAAAGGCTGAATCAAAACCATCTGACAGTGAGGGCTATAACAGATTTCTTTCAGTTCTGTTCCCGGATGATGAGCTTATGATTATGCCATACAATCGTGTAGTTAAAGATATTAATAATAATACGGTCGAAGAACTCTTCGATAAAATTAAGGAAGCAGGATTTGAAATATCGGATGCTGCAAGTGAGGCTGTAGCTCCTGACAAGAAGGGAAACTTTGGAATGCTTCTTGATGGAAAGTGGTATACCCTCACAGCAAAAGATAAGATTAAGTCAGATGATCCGGTTAAGGGACTGGATGTTTCGATTCTGCAGGATAACCTTCTTGGACCTATTCTTGGAATTGCTGATCCAAGAACAGATAAGAGAATTGACTTTGTAGGTGGAATAAGGGGACTTGGTGAACTCGAGAAGAGATGTCTTACAGATATGCGTATAGCATTCTCAATGTATCCGACATCTATATCAGAGTTGCTTGAGGTAGCAGATGCAGGTCTGTTAATGCCACCAAAGTCTACCTGGTTTGAACCAAAACTCAGATCCGGTATGTTTATTCACAGTCTTGACGACTAAATATAATAGTATGAAAGCAGATATGTAATATATTCTGATTTTATATCTTTTAAGGAAATAAAATGTGAGCTCAATATATTGGTGGTAATTCTTCTGAAACCACCAATTATTGGGCCTGAATTCTGAATAAAAAATTGTACAAATAAAAAAACAAAATTTCGTAAAAAATATCTAAAAAAGTTCTTGCAATCCCCTAAACAATAATATATACTAATTCATGCTGTGGCATGATAGCTGTGAAGCGTGAGGTTGCTGTCAGACCGAAAGGTAAGACAGGTTTTCCGTGGAGCGAATGTCAAGGTCCCGTAGATTGTATGAAAACTCATGCATCTAATGGATGAAGAAACAGCGATTTACAGGGACGAAGAACCTGACGACAAGTCACTGTACCACAAAATTATGTCTGCCGATGAGCAGAAACACGGGCGTAAAGATGCCGGTTGCTGAAATGAGTGGAGCTTGCAAACCACTTATTAATAAAGAAAAATGTAGCGCGGGAAACCGCATATATTTTTTGTGACATGACAGGACACGCACGGAGATGTGTACAGTCACCGCTTGTTGTACTTAAAAGAAACAATGTAAAAGTACGAAAAGGAGGCGACTTTAATGGCAACACAAGTTATGAGAATTACTCTCAAGGCTTACGATCATCAGCTTGTTGATGCATCTGCCAAAAAAATCATCGAAACTATCAAGAAGACAGGATCTACTGTAAGCGGTCCAGTACCTCTTCCTACTAAGAAGGAAGTTGTTACAATCCTTAGAGCTGTACATAAGTATAAGGATTCACGTGAACAGTTCGAACAGAGAACTCACAAGAGACTGATCGATATCCTTACACCTACTCCTAAGACAATCGAAGCATTGCAGAAGATTGAAATGCCTGCAGGTGTATACATTGATATTAAGATGAAGGACAAATAAGTCCAAAGGTAACTAAAGATAAGCAAGTGCTTATCGAACTCTCACTAGAATGGCCCAAACGGGGCCCGCTGTAGATTAAGGAGGAAAGAAATGAAAAAAGCTATTTTAGCTACAAAAGTCGGAATGACTCAAATCTTCAATGAAGACGGTGTTTTGATTCCTGTAACAGTATTGGAAGCAGGTCCTTGCTTCGTTACACAGATCAAGACAGTAGAAAATGACGGATATTCAGCTGTTCAGGTTGGTTTCGTTGACAAGAAGGAAAGAATTGTTAACAGAGACAAGGGCGGCAATAAGGAAGTCGTTAACAGACACGGTGTTTCAAAGGCTTTGAAGGGACACTTCGAAAAAGCCGGAGTTTCATCAAAGAGATTTGTCAGAGAATTCAAGTTTGAAAATGCTGATGAATTCACATTAGGCCAGGAAATCAAGGCAGATATCTTCGCAGCAGGAGATAAGATTGATGCGTCTGCTACATCAAAGGGAAAAGGATTCCAGGGCGCAATCAAGAGACTTGGTCAGCACAGAGGACCTATGCAGCATGGTTCTAAGTTCCATCGTCATCAGGGTTCTAACGGTGCATGTTCATCACCTAGCCGTGTATTCAAAGGAAAAGGAATGCCCGGACATATGGGATGTGTAAAGGTTACAATTCAGAATCTTGAAGTAGTACGTGTAGATGCTGAAAAGAATCTTCTTTTGGTAAAGGGAGCTGTTCCCGGACCTAAGAAGGCATTGGTAACCATCAGAGAGACCGTTAAGGCTTAATGGATGATGAAAGGAGGAAACTTAAGTTATGGCAAACGTATCTGTTTATAATATGGAAGGCAAGGAAGTTGGTACGATTGAGCTTAATGACAGCGTGTTCGGCGTAGAAATCAACGAACATCTTGTACATATGGCAGTTGTACAGCAGCTTGCTAACAATCGTCAGGGTACTCAGAAAGCTAAGACTCGCGCTGAAGTATCAGGAGGCGGAAGAAAACCTTGGAGACAGAAAGGAACCGGACATGCTCGTCAGGGTTCAACAAGATCTCCTCAGTGGACAGGCGGTGGAGTTGTATTTGCTCCGGTACCTAGAGACTATTCTTTCAAGCTTAACAAGAAAGAAAAGAGAGCTGCTGTTAAGAGCGCATTAACAAGCAGAGTAATCGATGGAAAGCTTATCGTACTTGATGAACTCAAGCTTGACGAAATCAAGACAAAGAAGTTCCAGAAGGTTATGGATAACATTAAAGTAAACAAGGCATTGGTTGTTTTGGCTGAGATGGATAAGAATGTTATTCTTTCAGCAAGAAACATTCCTAATGTAAACACTGCTCAGGCAAGTGATATTAATGTATATGACATCTTAAAGGGAGATACACTTGTATTAACCAAGGATGCAGTAGCAAAGATTGAGGAGGTGTATGCATAATGGCAGATATTAAGTATTATGACGTTATCTTAAAGCCAGTTGTAACCGGCGAGAGTATGTCATCTATGGGCGAAAAGAAATATACCTTCTATGTTCATACTGAAGCAAACAAGTCTATGATCAAAGAAGCTGTTGAAAAGATGTTCGACGGCGTTAAGGTTAAGAAAGTTAACACAATGAACCTTGACGGAAAGAAAAAGAGACGTGGCTATGTATTCGGAAGAACAGCTAAGCAGAAGAAAGCTATGGTTTGGCTTACCGATGACAGTAAAGATATCGAGATTTTCTCAGGTCTTTAAATCGATGAAAGGAGAATAAGTCATGGGAATTAAAAAATATAATCCATATACACCTTCCAGAAGAAATATGACCGGTTCTGACTTTTCAGAGATCACAAAGAAGACTCCAGAGAAATCTTTGTGCGTATCTCAGTCAAAGACAGCCGGACGTAACAATCAGGGAAAAATAACTGTTAGACATCACGGTGGTGGTGCTAAGCAGAAGTACAGAATCATTGATTTCAAGCGTTTGAAGGATGGAATTCCTGCAACAGTAATCGGAATCGAATATGATCCTAACAGAACAGCTAATATCGCACTTATCTGTTATGCGGATGGTGAGAAAGCATATATCCTTGCACCTGAAGGACTTACAGATGGCATGAAGGTTATGAATGGACCTGAAGCTGAAGTAAGAGTTGGAAATTGTCTTCCTTTAGAGATGATTCCAGTAGGTACTATGATTCACAACATTGAGCTTTATCCTGGAAAGGGCGGACAGCTTGTTCGTTCAGCAGGTAACAGTGCTCAGTTAATGGCTAAAGAAGGAAAGTATGCAACATTACGTCTTCCTTCAGGCGAAATGAGAATGGTTCCTATTATCTGTAGAGCAACTATTGGTGTTGTTGGTAACGTTGATCACAACCTTATCAAGATTGGTAAGGCAGGACGTAAGCGTCACATGGGCATTCGTCCTACAGTTCGTGGATCTGTTATGAACCCTAATGACCATCCACACGGAGGTGGTGAAGGTCGTGCACCTATCGGTCGTCCCGGTCCATGCACACCTTGGGGTAAGCCTGCTCTTGGTCTTAAGACAAGAAAGAAGAAGA
>JAKSRZ010000105.1 GCA_024403375.1 Lachnospiraceae bacterium | reverse complement strand
GGAATCGTTATGTGGCTCTCGTCCACAATAATCAGGAAGTCATCCGGGAAGAAATCCAGAAGTGTGTAAGGCGGCTGTCCCGGCTTAAGTCCCGACAGGTGCATCGTATAGTTCTCGATGCCTGCACACATGCCGGTTTCGTGCAGCATCTCTATGTCATAGCATGTACGTTCATATATACGCTGAGCTTCAAGCAGTTTTCCCTGAGACTTGAACCATTTCACACGGTCATTCATCTCATCCTCAATGTTCTGAAGTGCCCTGTTCATTTTGTCCTGCTCAACTACATAGTGTGATGCAGGGAATATCTGCAGGTGAGACAGCGTACATTTGAGATGTCCGTTAACAACCTCAAACTCTGTCATTCTGTCAATCTCATCACCAAAGAACTCAATGCGGACAGCAGTATCTCCGTAGGATGCAGGATACACTTCCACCGTATCACCGCGAACTCTGAAGGTGCCTCGCTTAAAGTCAATGTCGTTACGTGTATACTGTATTTCCGCCAGTCGTCTTAACAGTGCATCTCGCTCAATCTCCATTCCGGGGCGGAGAGAAATGCCCATGTGCTGGTACTCCTCCGGGCTTCCAAGGCCGTATATGCAGGATACCGAAGCCACAATAATTACGTCCTTTCTTTCAGAAAGTGCGGATGTGGCAGAATGACGCAGCTTGTCGATTTCATCATTGATGGCTGAGTCCTTTTCAATATATGTATCCGAAGACGGTATATATGCTTCAGGCTGGTAATAGTCGTAGTATGATGTGAAAAATTCCACTGCGTTTTCGGGGAAAAATTCCTTCATTTCCGAATATGTCTGGGCTGCCAGAGTTTTGTTATGGCTTAAAATCAGAGTCGGCTTCTGAAGCTGCTCTATCACGTTGGCCATTGTAAACGTTTTACCTGAACCGGTAACGCCCAAAAGAGTTTCAAACATGTTGCCATCCTTGAAACCCTGCACCAACTGTTTTATTGCCTCCGGCTGATCTCCGGTGGGCTTGAAATCCGAATGTATTTTAAATTCCAAAGTGACAACACCTCACTACTACAAAAGAAGGGGATTCCCCCTTCTTATACTAATTTCCTTTTTTATCAGCAATAAGCGGCTTTATTGCGTTATATATCTCACCGCACTTTTTACTGTCTTTGTATTCTTTCATCAAAGCATTATTAAGGCCCTGCTTTGTCTTATACTGTAATATGAATTTAACTACCTTATCAGCATCTGCAGGCTCTCCGATAACCGCTGCCACCTTGCTCCTCAGTTCCTCTTCCTTGTCCTTCTGGACATTACCAAGCAGGTCCGAAACCACGGATACATTAAATCCCTGAGTCTCCCAGAAATTTTTCAGAACAGCATAACCATTGTCGTTGGAAACTATGCAATACTTCTTTTTTCTAGCGGGAGACGGCATACGATATCCCAAAAGACATGTAAGCTGGAAATCCAGAGCATTTTTGCTCCCCACTTCCACCTTTATATACTCCACCTTGCACTTGGCCGCCATAAGCTTTTCGTGAAGTTCGAACGTAAGCGTATTGGCGTTTGTGCTGTAAAAGATAAACACCCTGTCCTTTATGGTCAATGTCTCAATACTTTCCAAGCCCTTTTTATTCAGGTTTTCGTAGTCAATAAAATAGAAAGCCATATATTCCTCAAAATCTTTTATTCTGCAGAGATAAACAAAACGCCCAAAGTGCCGGGACCGCAATGGCTTGTAACAACTCCGCCCGCCTCGGTTTCAAGAATTCTGTCAAAATATCCTAATGACTCCAGATACCTTCTTACCTCTCTTATAATCGTTTCATCGGTAGGTGAATGAGTGATAAAAACTCTGCCGGGCTTTGCGTTTAACAGTTCTTTTTCAAGAGCCTTGGCATAGTCAAGAGTAACCTTATCCATCCTGCCTCTGTATTTTCTTCCCACACCCATTTTACCGTCACGTACAACTATTTCCGGATGAAGACCGAGCACAGTTCCCGCAATTGCCGCAACTGCACTGCAACGACCTCCTCTGTGGAGATATGTTAATGTATCAACTACAAAGCTTGCACGAACCTTAGGTATAAGCTCATTAATCTGGTCCACAATAACATTTGCAGACATTCCGAGACTTGCCATATCACACGCCTCCAGTACAAGAAGACCGATACCGGTAGACAGGTTGCGGGAGTCCACAACGTGCACTCTCTCCTCCATATCCATGGTCTGGCTCATAAGCCTTACCACATTGGCGGTAGTAGACATTTCCTCAGAAATCGTGAAGCAGATGATTTCTGTGTCATCGTCCTTATATGGTGCGAATATTTCCTCTATAGTATCTGTACCGGGTGCGGCTGTTTTCGGAGTCATTTTTGTTTCATCCGACCATTTGATAATATCACCGGGCACAATACCTCTGCCGTCTTCGTAATCCTTGTTTCCAAGCATAATGTGAAGTGGAATTATTGTTATATCAAACTCCTGAACAAGATCCTTTGAAAGATCGCAGGTACTGTCTGCCATTATTTTTACTTTTGCCATAAAAAGCTCCTTTCCCCTCGTGAGCTTATGAATTACAGTATATAATTATACAATATCCATACCTTTTTTCAACAGGGAAAATCAGAATTCGGAGCTGTCAATCACCTTAATTCCCATGTTTATGACTTCTTTTGCAAATATTCCTTGTCCATCAATCAAGGTTCCGGAAAACGTGCCATCGTATACTTTTTTAGAGCCGCAGGACGGGCTTCTTGACTGAAGGATGGCCATATCTATTTTCATGCCTTTAATGCGGTCCAGAATAGCCTTTGTGCCGGCTCTGTATTCTTTATCAACGCTGAAGCCGTTTTTGTTAAACACCACGCCGTCCACTATCTCGGCAGGCACTCTGGGAATGGGCAGTCCCCCCTCTACCTCAGGACAGACTTCAATCACATTGTGTCCCTTGCAGAAATCTACAATCTTCTGGTTGTAATTATTGCCTCCGTTATATTTGCAATCTCTTCCAAGAAGGCAAGCACTTACAATAATATTCATTTTAAGCCTCTTCCATAATGGCCTTTACAAGGTCGGGATGGAACCATGTTTTTTCACGTCTGTCCAGGAGTCCCATTCCATGACCCGGGAAGGCGTGGCCATTATCCCACCAACAGCACTTTACTCCACTGGCTTTTGCTCTTCTGAGGAAGTATTTCACCCAACGAATGCGGCTGGCGTCATTATCCGGATCCGCCTTTTTAAGTGCAGCAAACTCGTCCAGAATAACCGGAATGCCAAAAGGAGCAAGCAATGTATCAATACGTTCAAACACTGCATCAACAGGCCCCTTATCTGCCTCTGTCCATACACCTGTTCCCTGGCTGCTGAGTGCAAAGGGTTCCGGATCATAGCAATGAACCGCCACCATAAGTTTCTCGTCCTTTTCACCATTATTCAAGGGCACTGCATAATTTTTCAGAACAGGTTCACGCTGTGCCCCGCAATATGTGGATATTACAAGAATTCTGTCCTTGTTCTCATCGGCTCTTTCTCTGATGGTACGAACAAAAAGTTCATTGTACTTGTTTACTATCTCAAAAGCAGGCTCGTCGCCTACCCACTCGAGAGGTGTGCCGGGATAGCGAAGCTCATTCATGCCTTCAAAGATGAGGTGCTCATCATATTCCTTGAAGGTATCTGCAATCTGGTTCCAAAGATCAGCAAAAACTGCCGAACCTCTTTCGAAATCCTTTTCAAAGGTGTTCAGCCAGTTTGCATCATGATGAGTATTCAATATAACGTATGCACCTGAATTGTACGCATAGTCAACGACTTCCTTAACTCTGTCCATCCAGGCCTTTCTTACTTTATTCCCATTTTCAAAATCTATGTGCTTGCCCCATGAAACCGGAATTCGTATAACATTAAAGCCCGCGTCAACAACAGTTTTCATAATCTCCGGTGTTGTTTCCACATTATGCCAGGCAGTCTCGTACTTTATAGGGCTGTCATCTATCGAGAGCTTCCCATCGACCGCATCCAGTGTGTTACCTAAATTCCATCCCATTCGCATTTCTGAAGCAGCCTGTTCAGCTGTAATTTCTTTAATTCTTCCGGACATAGTATCCTCCTCAAATGATTATTGTATCAAGTATAGCATATTTAATCGCCTCGTCACATAACCATTAGCATAAATACTTGTAAAAAACACTCCAACTAAGCTTCCTGCTCTTCCACATATTCCTCATAATCTTCTTCCGTTGCGAAAAGTCTGTATTCACCATTAATATATCCCATGTATCCGTCACCTATTGTATAGCCCTTCATATTAAGCCTCCTGATCTTTGTTTACAGGTGAATTATAGACGGACCGATTGGGATTTTTCTCCCCATTGCTTTGATTTTTGTCAGAGATATGCTAATCTGAATTCAGTTGTTACAATTGTTTCATCCTTCCAAAGGAGGTTATTATGAAGCCTATTGCAGAACCAACAAAAAAGGACATGCGTCACATGTCCAATAAATCCGCTAACGATGCCGTTCATGAAGGCATTGAATCAGCTTTGCTTCTTCTTATGCGAGAAAAGCCTTTCGATGATATTTCCATTACCGAAATCATTAAGAGAGCCAAGGTTTCCCGTATTTCCTACTATCGTAATTATAATTCCAAAGAAGACATTCTTGAAAATTTTCTTGAGCGTTTCATTTTCCGCACAATATGTGTAGTCAGCCAGTTTGATGGCGACACCGATGGCATTGAAGCCTGGGTGCTTCTTTTGGAAATGACCCGTGCCTCCGCAGATGATTACAGATTACTTCTCAATGCAGGCTTTGGGGACAGAATCCTTCGCAAGATAATTCTTGGTCTGGACCGTCCCAATCAAGGCCGTGACAAGGCTCTTTATATCAGGAACACATATCTCGGCGGTTGCCTGTTTTCAGTTCTCTCCCAGTGGATTCTTGATGATATGGCCACTGATGCTCACCTTATAGCTGCAACCTGCAACGAGCTTATGTTTTCCGGTCTCAAGTGATTATATTCCAAAGGCCAGCAAAATAAGTCTGGCGATACCTGCAACGCTCCACGCCACAACACACTGCCCTACTACCACCAGCAGAGCCCAGCGTTTTCCCAGCTCACGCTTTACTGCAGCAATTGCAGCAACGCAGGGAGTATAAAGAAGGCAGAACACAAGAAGGGGAACGATTGCACCCACACCAAAGGAAGCCATTACAGCTTCTGTCGATCCGAAAAGGATGTTAATTGTGGACACTACGCTTTCCTTCGCCATAAAGCCCGTAATCAGTGCTGTAGATATTCTCCAATCGCCAAATCCCAGAGGCTTGAATATCGGTGCAATAAGGCCGGCCAGCTTTGCCAGCATGCTGTCCGCAGAGTCTTCCACAATTGTAAATCTCAAATTAAATGTCTGTAAGAACCATATCACGATGGTTGCCACAAAGATGATGGTAAATGCCTTCTGTAAAAAGTCCTTTGCCTTCTCCCAAAGCAATTGCATCGTGTTTTTTATTCCCGGAAGTCTGTAATTGGGAAGTTCCATTACAAAAGGAACTGCCTCTCCCTTAAACACAGTCTTCTTTGATACAAGGGCTACAAGTACTCCCACAACCATACCAAGCACATAAAGGCCTATCATGACCAGTGCGGCATAATCAGGGAAAAATGCTTGTGCAAAAAATGCGTAAATAGGCAATTTGGCTGAACAGCTCATAAAAGGAGTCAGCATAATTGTCATCTTTCTGTCTCTTTCTGAAGGAAGCGTTCTTGAAGCCATGATTCCCGGAACTGAGCAGCCAAAGCCAATCAGCATAGGAACAATGCTTCGTCCGGACAGGCCGATTTTTCTTAACAGCTTATCCATAATAAACGCAACTCTTGCAATATAGCCTGAATCCTCCAACAGTGAAAGGAACAAAAACAGTATAACGATAATCGGCAGGAAGCTTAATACGCTTCCAACGCCGGAAAAGATTCCGTCAACCACAAGTGACCTTACCGTTTCGTTAATGTGAGCCTCTCTTAAGAGTGCATCCACAAGCAGTGTAAGGGTGTCAATTCCGCGTTCCATAAGGTTCTGCAGCACTGCTCCGATGACGTTAAATGTGAGCCAGAATACAATGCCCATAATCACAATGAACGCAGGAATTCCTGTCCATTTACCTGTAAGTATCTTATCTATTTTCTCGCTTCTGGCGTGCTCTTTGCTTTCTTTTGGTTTAACTACGGCGTGCTCCACCAGCTTCTTTATAAATGTAAATCGCATATCCGCAATTGCAGCACAGCGATCCATTCCTCGCTCCTGCTCCATCTGAACAATAATATGCTCCAGCATTTCCTGCTCGTTC
>JAKSRZ010000104.1 GCA_024403375.1 Lachnospiraceae bacterium | reverse complement strand
ACAGAGAGTGACTCTAACCGTCATTCTTATGAAGAGTCTATCAAGGCTTACAAGGCTGCTCATCCCGATGTAAACTTCACATGGGAAGCAATCGAGAACGAAACTTATAAGACAAAGATCAAGGCTGCAGTTGCTGCAAACGAAATGCCTGACATCTTCTTCACATGGTCTTGTGCATTCCTTGGCGACTTCGTTAAGCAGGGTCGTGTATATTGCGTGGATGATATTTATGCAACATACAAGAACGAGCTTCCTGAAGTTATGATGGGTAACGTTAAGTATGATGGCAAGTACTATGGTGTTCCTATGACAATGAACATTGTTGGTATGTTCGCTAACATGGAAATCCTTAAGTCTGTTGGCTACGACAAGGTTCCTGCAACATACGAAGAACTCATTGACTGCTGCGATAAGCTTGTTGCAAAGGGAATCATTCCTTTCGGCTGCTCCGGTAAGGAGACATGGTGTGTAACAGAGTACCTTGAGTCCATCATCGAGAAGACAGCAGGTGCTACAGCACTCAACGAAATCTTCGCAGGTAACGCTTCTTGGAACAACGCAGACGTTTCTAAGGCTGTTGGTATCTTCCAGGAAATGATCCAGAAGAAGTACTTCGATCCCGACGGAATTGCTCTTGGTAACGATGAAGTTAAGAACAACTTCATGAACGGCAAGTACGCTTTCTACATGAACGGTACATGGAACTGTGCAGACTTCGCTAAGGCTGGTCTCGCTGACAAGGTTCAGGTTTCTGAGTTCCCTGTAATCGATGCTTCCAAGTCTCAGCTCGGCGAGCTTATCGGCGGACCTTCTGATACACTTGCAGTAGCAGCATCTTCCAAGAATGCTAAGCTTGCAGCTGAGTCTGCTTTCGAGCTTGCAAAGGAAATCTGCCACATCGGATACCTTGATGGTTGTGGTCTTCCTGCTTGGAAACCTTCATACGACACATCCAGCATCAATCCTCTTACACAGGCTGTATCCGGCATCTGCGCTAACGCTAGCCAGTACGTTCTCTTCGGTGACACAGCTATGTCTGCTGAAACAGCTCAGATTTACCTTGGTTACGTTGGTAAGATCTATGCTTCAGAAATCGACGGTAAGGCATTTGTTGATGGTCTTGTAAAGGACATTAAGTAATTTTTGAAATCTATCAGTTTCACGGCGGGATATCCCGCCGTGAGATTTTGAAGTAAGGCATCTTAAAGGGTTTTGGATGCCCAATAGGGGGATTCTTTATGAAGAAACTTTACGGCAATAAACTTACTATATTTCTATTCCTTCTCCCTGCGCTGGTTCTTTTTATCAGCATATTGATTGCACCTATATTTATGTCAGGCTATGTAAGCCTGTTTAAGCTTCAGGGAATGAACCTCTCTACAAGAGAGTTTGTTGGATTTGACAATTACAGGAAACTGTTTAACGGAGGCACCTATGATATAAAGGTTGCATTAAAGAATGCATTCCTTCTGGCAGGCTTATCGGTATTCATTCAGCTGCCATTATCACTTGCGTTGGCATTGGCCCTTGGTTCAGGAAGAAAGGGCGAGCGTTGGTTCCTCTCCATAAATTTCATGCCGGTTCTTATTTCCGCAGTTATTATTGGTATGCTTTGGTCTAAGCTTTGCAATCCTTCATACGGCGTTATGAATTATATACTTGACCTTCTGCATATTGAGAGACCTGCAGGTGGTTTGCTGGCCAATAAGAACACAATCTTAGGTGCGGTATTTACTCCCGTTCTTTGGCAGTACGTAGGATATCATATGCTTCTTATGTACGCAGGCGTTAAGAGTGTTCCGCCCGAATATCGTGAGGCGGCAATGATTGATGGTGCCAGCGAGGCACAGGTTAATCGCCACATCGTTCTGCCGTTCATAAAGCCTATTATCAAAATCAGTGTTATTTTTGCCGTTACAGGTTCATTGAAATCATATGACCTTATCGCGGTAATGATTGGTGATACAGGTGTTTACGAGAAGGCTTACGTACCTTCAATTTCCATGCAGCGTTACTTGTTCAAGTTTAATCAGTTCGGCCTGGGCTCAGCAGTTGCTACCATGCTTATTGTACTTTGCTTCATATTCGCACTGATTATTGGCTTTGTTTTCAGAGAGAAGGAGGACTGATATTATGGCAAAATCAGAAAGCAGTTTCCGTTCTGTAAGAAAATTCGGGCCTAAGGAACTGGCAATTTATATCGGGCTTGTTTTGTGGGCAGTTATTAATCTGTTCCCTGTATACTGGCTTTTTACATTTTCATTAAAATCTAATGATGAAATTCTTGGAGATAATATCGCAGGACTTCCCAGAACATGGCTGTGGTCAAACTACAGCACGGTTCTTGCTCTTGGTGGTAAGGACTCCGAGCTTGGATTCTTTAACGGTGGAATTATTCCCGGTTTTGTAAACAGTGCATTTATCGCCGTTGTAACAGTAGGACTTGTTCTTATTGCATCAATGATGGCAACATTTGCTCTTACAAGACTTTTGTGGAAAGGCAAGAAGAGAATGAACTCTTTCTTCATGCTGGGACTTACAATTCCTGTGCATGTAGCTATCGTTCCCTTGTTTATTATTCTTGGTAATCTTCACTTAAAGAGTACCTATATCGCGCTTATTGTTCCTTATGCTGCATTCTCATTGGCAATGGGTATACTTGTCTGCACAGGCTTTATGCAGGATATCCCTAAGGAATTGGATGAGGCAGCATGTATTGATGGTTGCGGTGCCTGGGGAATTTTCTTCAGAGTAATCGTGCCTCTCATGAAGCCGGCTGTTGCCACAGTTGCAATTTATACACTTCTTCAGTGCTGGAATGAGTTCATGTTTGCAAGTATTTTCATAAGTGACGCAAGGCATAAAACTATTCCCGTTGTTGCTCAGGCACTTAATGGCGCCCATGACAGAGACTATGGTGCTACAGGTGCGGCACTTGTTCTTGCAACATTCCCTGTGCTGATTTTCTACATTTTCTTCAGTAAGAAGATTCAGGACTCCTTCATTGCAGGAGCTGTAAAAGGTTAATTACTTTACTTACCCTTCCGTTAATAAATTAAGCGGCAAATAAGAGAGCCTTGGGAGCTCTCTTATTTGCTGTTTTTCTTTATCTATGCTATAATCCCGCCTATGAAAAATTCTTCGTATAAAAAAATAATAAGTCTTTTTTTGGCGTTCCTTAAGACGGGAGCATTTACTTTTGGTGGTGGCTATGCAATGATTGCCCTTCTTGAGCGCGAATTTGTGGAAAAGAAGAAATGGATTGATCATGATGAATTCGTAGACATGGTCGCAATTGCAGAATCCACACCGGGACCGATAGCAATTAATGCAGCAACGTACATTGGCTATACAACCGCAGGTTTTTGGGGGGCGTTAGGATCCACAATAGCGGTTTGCATACCTTCTTTTGTTGTGATTTATACTATATCTCTGTTCTTTGATCGCTTTCTTGCAAATGTTTATGTAGCGGCTGCCTTTAAGGGAATTCAGGTATGCGTGTGCTATCTGATTTTGTCCGCCGGAATAAAGCTGCTTAAGAAAATGAAAAAAGAACCTATGCAGATTATTTTGTTCAGTGCTGCAGTGCTGGCGATGGTTTGCATAACTCTGTTTTCTGTCAGATTTTCCTCGATTTTTCTGATCATAATAGGTGCTATTACGGGGCTTTCAGTATGGCTCATATCTAAAGCTCTCTCAAGGAAAGGAGAACGGAGATGAATCTTTATCTTGATATCTTTCTGACTTTCCTGAAAATCGGTGCCTTTTCTTTTGGTGGTGGCTATGGAATGATAGCGGTTATCCGTGACAGCTGCTTGTCAAAGGGATGGCTTACGGAGGAGGAACTGATAAATTTTATAGCGGTTGCTGAGTCAACTCCGGGACCGATAGCGGTTAATATGGCAACCTTTGTGGGAAGCTCCAGAGCAGGAGTTCTTGGATCTTTGCTGGCAACGGTCGGGGTGGTCCTTCCGTCCTTTATAATTATTTTGATTGTAGCGGCACTTATAAAAAATCTGCTGAAGCTGGCGGGAGTACAGGCGGCACTCGAGGGCGTGCGTCCCGTGGTAATCGGGCTTATTATTGCTACAGGCTTTACAATGACCCTTAAGGTCATTTTCAACGTTTCAAGCCTGATATCTGCAGTCGGTTCTTTTAGATTTGACCTTCGCAGTGCAGGAATCTTATTTATGCTGATATTGGTGGCAGTTATATGGAAAAAATTCAAGAAAAAAAGCATTTCGCCGATTCTTTTGATATTTATTTCCGCAGTATGTGGTGTCATCTTTTACAAATAAAATATTAATAAAGATATGATCCTCCTTTCTAAAATAAGGATAAAATGTCTCCTTAAACGGATGACAGGAAGAAAAAATGGGAGTATAGTCCTAGCAAGGAATATTAAAAAAGCATCTTATTTTACGAAAGGAGATATTTTATGAAAAAGAATTGGACAAATGCAGATATTGAAGTTTTAGATATCAGTGCTACAGCGCACGGACAGGGAAATGGAATCGTTAACGGTAAAGGACATGGCTATGATGCAGGCCCCGGAATGGGTCCCGGAAACGGAAATGGCTACGGACATAACAAAAACAATGTACCCAATAATTATGAGGATGCACTTGCTCCGGAAGAGCCGCTCAGCTAAACTGAATAAACAAAAACAGGAGTTCTGCAGCTTGCTGCAGAACTCCATTTTATTATAACCGGCGAACTATTTCTATCATATTCTGGAATTGTAAACAGATTTTTAACTTTGACGCTCTGTAT
Organism: Lachnospiraceae bacterium; assembly: GCA_024403375.1. Classification (GTDB taxonomy): domain Bacteria; phylum Bacillota; class Clostridia; order Lachnospirales; family Lachnospiraceae; genus RGIG3528. The sequence goes on along the minus strand of JAKSRZ010000104.1, from coordinate 1,560 downwards.
ATATGAATCGCTTTGTCTTCCTGAGCGATCTCATCGGGAACATCCCAATTATCAATGACATCATAATCAAGATATTTCTCCCAATAATCTCTGTTAAGCTGCCCCATCAACCAGTCCTTGTGCTTCCTGAATTTGGGAACCCATTCAGGGTCTGGTTTATGTTCTTGATTGGCAGTACTGGGATTGTCTTTTGCTGTTACCTCATAAAGAGACTTTGGCATAATATCTTTAAAGGCTTCACGGAAAATAACACGTCTTCTTTCGCTTTCAATGTAGAGATATCTTGGGATGGAAACGGCAAAGTCTGCTACACGATAGTCAAGATAAGGGAATATGTATCTGGCACCACTATAGGCTCCAAGCAAGCCGGCAACATCGGGACGAACATGAGTGTTGCCGGAATAAATATATTTAATGGGATCAAAAGCAAAATATAGAGGGGGAATATGCAAAGCCTTGAACTTATCGTTAAGTGCTTTTCCTACTAGTTCCGGAGCTTGCCATATTTCCTGAAAAGGGCGCTTCATGTAATTAACTCCGGTTTTAACTGTCTTTATGCAGCGTCTGAATGTCCTTATAAGATGTCTTTTTTCACCTATATGGAGACTCCAAAAATGTTGGAAGAAGTGAACATATTCCCTATAGTGGAACATTTCAAAGGGATCGCTTCTGTGACTTACGCCCTCATCACCACCGTGGCCTGAAAATACAACTTTACAGCCATTATTTTTCATTAACTCTGCCGTTTCGCATATAATCAGAGTATTTATGTAAGGAGGAAGGGCGTAGTTTAGTTCAGCGTCCTTAGCTAAATCAACAGATAAACCAAGTTGTGTGTGGCTTTTACCAACATTGGAATTCGGACCCAAGTTCATACTTTCAGCACCGTATAAACAGGTAATGCCTTCCTGATTACAGATATCTGCTATTACCTGACGTTCATCATCAGGAACCAACGGCAGATCCTCCGGACTAAAAGACCAGGAGTAGTAGCAACCTTCGCGACCTAAACGGTTTATAAGAATGTCGATAACCCCGGAATCCAGTCCGCCGGAAAGTTCGGCACCAATCTTATCTGGGAAAACAGCCAGTCTTCGGCGGACTGAATCGGTAATAATATCTCTATGTGCTTTGTAATATTCCTGCTTATTTTTTAGTTTTATTTTTTTTCTGCCAAGCTTCCAGTAGGTTTTAATATTCATAGCATTCAGGCTATCGATAACTATATAAGCTGCAGGAGTTGCCTGGTTAATGTACTGGAATTCTGTTTTTACATAATCGGCGGTATCATATCCGTGCTTAGTTGATTCAAAAACAGGGCCAAAATATATGGCATTTGCACCAAGCTTTGCTAAATGTTCAGCATAAGGTATAACACTTTTTATCTTACCTGTTGGTTGTGAATTGAAGTCGTTATATCGGTTTTCACCACAGAATCCGAGCGGATAGATATGATAAAAAGCCGCATCTCTATACCAATCAACTGCCTTTGAAAGCTGTAAAGCTTTGGGAGCAGGAGCTGTTACAATAGAAGGAGCATGAACAGGCTCAGCCGCTTCC
>JAKSRZ010000103.1 GCA_024403375.1 Lachnospiraceae bacterium | reverse complement strand
CGTCCTTGGGTATAACAGACACTATTATTTCAGATGTTAAGTTTTAACTTTTCAGAATGAAAATACATTTTCAAATCCACGGCCCCCTATTGGCGTTATAATAGCAAACGAAGTTTGTGAAGCGGTTCCGGGCAAACGAATTAATAATCGATTTTCTATCATTTTTCACATTTCCTTAACACAAGTGGAAGATTCTATGATATAATATATGCATTATTATCCACTTGGAGGTTATAGAGAAATGGGAAGTAACAATGAGCCTGAGAACAAGGAAATGACAGCTGGTCAGGCTAGAAGACTTGAGAAGAAAAAAGCGGCTGAAGCAGCAAAAGCAAAAGAAAAGAACATGCACATATTTACAATAGTCGGTGCCGTACTTGCACTTGCTATCATTATATATGGTATTGTTGTTGGAATCACGAGTGGTCTCGGAAAAACAAAAGCAGTAACAGACTACAGCCAGAATCTTACAAAAGAGGGTAAGATTAAGGACATCAATGTTGATGAGTACATTAACGCTTTGGATTACAATAATTTTCTTGTAAGCTATTTCGATATTCAGGCTGATGAGGAAAAGATTATTCAGCAGATTAATGAGCTTTGCAAGGACTATGTTGATGCAGATGAAAACGGTGATGAAATCGAGGCAACATTTAATGATGAGTTCGCTCTTACATTCCTTGGAATGACTGCTGATGAGTATCAGACAAAGTTAAGAAGAGAAGAGGAAGACAGAACACTCAGAAGTCTCATTGCAGATCGTATCGGTGCAGATTCTGTTCTTATAAAGGTTCCTGAAAAGTATCTTGATACAATTAAAGGAATTTATAAGGCAAGTGATATGGATCTTTACAATCAGTATAACAATGCTGCATTCCAGCAGACCGGTGAGAAATTGTTTGATTCTTTTGAAAGTTTCACAGGTTATTCTAATGAAGATTATGAAGCTGAACTTGAAAGAAGAGCACTTCTTACTGTTACAGATGATCTTGCTGCCCAGAGCATTTTTGAGAAAGCGGGTCTTACAATTACATCAAGCGAATACAAAGATTTTGTAGACAGCTTTGGTGGAGACATTGAAAATCAGTATGGCAAGGGATACGTTATGAAGAACCTTATACATGAGAAGGTAGTTGAGTTCCTTGCTGAAAGGGCAAAGATTGAAAACAGTCCTTACTAAGGAATTTTCCGGCAGAAAAAACTGCCGGATTTTTTTTTGTAACCATTTACAAAATTTGGTAAATTAGTCCTATTAAGAATTTTCAAAATTTTTTATTTTTTTGTGAAAAAAGGGTTGCGTATTTGTGTTTTAGGGTGTATACTACCACTCGTTGTGACCTTGATAGCGATGAAGCGTGAGGTTGCTGCTTCAAAATGAGGCAGGTTTTCCGTGGAGCAAATGTCAAGTTATAATACCTGGCGACAAGTCACTGTACTAAACAGTAATAGCAGGTTAAACCTGCAAACGTGTAATTTCAGCCTATTCGGGAGGTTGAGCAATCATAAGCAGCCATGCGTTTGCGAGTCCGCAGATGACATGGTTTGTTATTCCGACAGGCAGGAAACACACGAGTGTGTGTACAGTCACCGCTTGTCGTACTGAAACATTTAGTGCGAATAAGGAGGCGACATTTTTTATGGCTAATCAGAAAAACGTGATGAGAATCACACTCAAGGCTTACGATCATCAGTTAATCGATGCATCTGCTGCAAAGATCGTAGAAACTGCAAAGAAGACAGGCTCTAAGGTAAGTGGACCCGTTCCCCTTCCTACAAAGAAAGAGGTTGTTACAATTATCCGTGCCGTACATAAGTACAAGGATAGCCGTGAGCAGTTCGAGCAGAGAACTCACAAGAGACTGATCGATGTAATTGAGCCCACACAGAAGACTGTGGACGCTCTTTCAAGACTTGAGATCCCCGCTGGTGTTCATATCGTAATCAAGATGTGATCATCGCACCCACAACTTAGTTAGATGGTTCCTTTGACCATCTAGTATGACCGCATGATGCGTTCCCTATTATATAGGAAATGACATTGTGGCCCGCTGTAGATTTTGAAAGGAGATTCAAAATGAAGAAAGCTATTTTAGCTACAAAGATCGGTATGACACAGATCTTTGACAATGACGGGAATGTAATCCCCGTAACAGTACTTCAGGTAACTCCCAACGTTGTAACACAGATTAAGACTGTTGAGAACGATGGTTACGCTGCAGTACAGGTAGGTTTCGGTGACATCAGAGAGTCACTCGTAAACAAGCCCAGAAAAGGACACTTTGCAAAAGCCGGTGTTTCAAACAAGAGATTTCTTAGAGAGTTCAGATTTGAAAATGCCGCTGAGTACACAGTAGGTCAGGAAATCAAGGCAGACGTATTTGCTGAAGGTGAGAAGATCGATGCTACTGGTATTTCAAAGGGTAAAGGTTTCCAGGGCGCCATCAAGAGACATGGTCTTTCCAGAGGACCTATGAAGCACGGTTCCAAGTATCACAGACATGCCGGTTCTAACGGACCTGCAACAACACCCGGCCGTGTGTTCCCTGGTAAGCATATGCCTGGTCAGATGGGTAATGTAAAGGTTACTGTTCAGAATCTTGAAGTTGCTAAGGTTGATGTTGAAAACAATCTTATCCTCATCAAGGGTGCAGTTCCCGGACCCAAGAAGGCGCTTATCACCTTAAAGGAAACCGTTAAGTGCGGTAAGTAATCTCTAAGAAAGGAGGAAACAACAAAATGGCAAACGTAAAAGTTTACAATATGGAAGGCGCAGCAGTTGGTTCTATGGACCTCAACGATGCAGTCTTCGCAGTAGAAGTTAATGAACATCTTATGCATATGGCAGTAGTTGGTCAGCTTGCTAATAAGCGTCAGGGCACACAGTCCGCAAAGACACGCGCAGAAGTTAGCGGCGGCGGCGCTAAGCCTTGGAAGCAGAAGGGTACAGGCCACGCAAGACAGGGTTCAACAAGATCTCCTCAGTGGACAGGCGGTGGCGTAGTATTCGCTCCCAAGCCGAAGGAATACTCCTTAAAGATGAACAAGAAGGAAAAGGCAGCTGCTATCAAGTCTGCACTTACTTCCAGAGTATCAGAAGAGAAGTTCTTCGTTATTGATGAGTTAACACTTCCTGAAATCAAGACAAAAGAGATGGCTAAGCTCCTTAAGGGACTCAACCTTGGCAAGGCCCTCATTATCACAGCTGAGAAGAATGAGACAATCATTGCTTCCGCAAAGAATATTCCTGATGTTAGAACAACAGAGTCCGGCAGTATCAGCGTATTCGATATTCTTAAATACGATGCAGTTGTTATCGCTAAGGACGCAGTTAAGAAGATTGAGGAGGTATACGCATAATGGCAGACCTTAAATATTATGACGTTATTCTTGCTCCCATCATCACAGAGAAGAGCATGAACTCCATGGCTGAGAAGAAGTACGCTTTCTCCGTAAATCCTGATGCTACAAAGTCTCAGATTAAAGAGGCTGTTGAGAAGATGTTTGCAGGCACAAAGGTTGCTAAGGTAAACACAATGAACACAGACGGCAAGAGCCGCAGACGTGGCATGACAGAAGGCAAGAAGGCAGATGTTAAGAAAGCAATCGTTCAGCTTACAGCTGACAGCGCTGAAATCGAGATCTTCTCAGGTCTTTAAAATGAGGCTTCGTGAGAACGGAGCTTGTAACTAAAAACGAGTAACGTAGAAAAGATGCAGAGCATTATGTATTGCGTTACATATCGAAAGGAGTAATTAAAATGGGAATTAAAACATATTCTCCCTATACACCTTCCAGAAGAAATATGACCGGATCTGACTTTTCCGAGATTACATGCACAACCCCCGAAAAGTCCCTTCTTGTTTCCTTAAAGAAGAATGCCGGCCGTAACAATCAGGGAAAGATTACAGTTAGACATCACGGCGGTGGTTCCAGAAGAAAATACAGAATCATCGATTTCAAGAGAAACAAAGATGGTATTCCTGCTAAGGTTTTAACAGTTGAGTACGATCCTAACAGAACAGCAAACATCGCACTCGTTTGCTACGCAGACGGAACAAAGTCCTACATCCTTGCTCCTGCCGGAATGCAGGTAGGCTGGACAATCATGAACGGTGAGACAGCAGAAGCCAGAGTTGGTAACTGCCTTCCCCTTTCAAAGATCCCTGTAGGTACAATGATCCACAACATCGAGCTCATCCCCGGTAAGGGCGGCCAGCTCGTACGTGCTGCCGGTAACGCTGCACAGCTCATGGCTAAGGAAGGTAAGTACGCAGTACTTCGTCTCCCTTCAGGCGAAATGAGAATGGTTCCCATCGAGGGACGTGCAACAATCGGACAGGTTGGTAACATTGATCACAACCTTATTAACATTGGTAATGCAGGACGTAAGCGTCACATGGGCATCAGACCTACAGTTCGTGGTTCCGTAATGAACCCCAACGACCATCCTCACGGTGGTGGTGAAGGTAAGTGTCCTATCGGTCGTCCCGGCCCTTCAACACCTTGGGGCAAGCCTGCTCTTGGTTATAAGACAAGAAATAAGAAGAAGGCTTCTAACAAGCTCATCATGAGAAGACGTGATGGTAAGGCTTTAACAAAATAGTTGATAAGGAGGAAGAAAACTAATGGCACGTTCATTAAAGAAGGGACCTTTTATTGATGCTTCTTTACTTAAGAAGGTTGAAGCTTGCGTAAAGAGCGGAGACAAGACAGTCATCAAGACATGGTCAAGACGTTCTACAATCTTCCCTCAGATGGTTGGCCTTACAATTGCTGTCCATGATGGAAGAAGACATGTTCCTGTATATGTTACAGAAGATATGGTTGGTCACAAGCTTGGTGAGTTCGTAGCAACAAGAACATACCGTGGCCACGGCAAGGACGAGAAGAAGTCCAGATAATAGTTAACCGCAGCCACAGTGGCTTGCAGGTGGAAAAGTACCGGCGGAGTGCCGCCGAAATAATAGGAGGTTTTCATCCATGGCTAAAGGACATAGATCCCAAATTAAGCGTGAGAGAAACGAAAGCCAGAGAGATAGACGTCCGTCAGCAAAGCTCAGCTATGCACGCGTAAGCGTTCAGAAGGCTTGCTTCGTACTTGACGCTATCAGAGGCAAAGATGTGCAGACAGCACTTGGTATTTTAGCTTATAATCCCAGATATGCTTCTACTTTAATCGAGAAGTTACTCAAGTCAGCAGTAGCTAACGCAGAGAACAACAATGGTATGGATCCTGCAAAGCTCTACATCGCAGAGTGTTATGCAAACTGCGCTCCCACAATGAAGAGAATTCATCCCAGAGCACAGGGCAGAGCTTACAGAATCTTAAAGCGTATGAGTCACATCACAGTAGTGCTGGACGAGAGAAAATAAGGAGGGCAAATCATGGGACAGAAAGTTAATCCGCATGGATTAAGAGTCGGTGTTATTAGTGACTGGGATTCCAAATGGTATGCCGAGTCTAAATTCGCAGACAACTTAGTAGAAGATTACAACATCAGAAAATTCCTGAAGAAGAAACTCTATTCTGCAGGAATCGCAAGAATCGAAATCGAGAGACGTGCAGATGATCAGGCAAAGGTTATCATCTACACAGCAAAGCCCGGCGTAGTTATCGGTAAGGGTGGTTCCGAAATCGAGGCATTAAAGGCTCAGGTTGCTAAGGTAGCCGGCGGCAAGAAGATCAACCTCGAGATTAAGGAAATCAAGAGACCCGATGCTAACGCTCAGCTTGTTGCAGAGAACATTGCTCAGCAGCTTGAGAACCGTGTTTCCTTCCGTCGTGCTATGAAGTCCACAATGGGACGTACAATGAAGAGCGGCGTTAAGGGTGTTAAGGCATGCGTTTCCGGCCGTCTTGGCGGTGCTGATATCGCTAGAAGCGAGCACTACATTGAGGGAACAATTCCTCTTCAGACAATCCGTGCTGACATTGATTACGGCTTCGCAGAAGCTGATACAACATATGGTAAGCTCGGTGTAAAGGTATGGATTTACAACGGTGAGGTTCTTCCTACCAAGGCTTCCAAGAAGGAAGGAGGAGACAAATAATATGTTAATGCCTAAGAGAGTTAAGCGTCGTAAGCAGTTCCGCGGCACTATGAAGGGTAAGGCTTTAAGAGGTAACACAATTTCCAATGGTGAATTTGGTCTTGTTACAACAGAGCCTGCTTGGATCAGAAGTAATCAGATTGAGGCAGCACGTATTGCCATGACACGTTACATCAAGCGTGGTGGTAAGGTTTGGATCAAGATTTTCCCTGACAAGCCTGTTACAACAAAGCCCGCTGAAACACGAATGGGTTCCGGTAAAGGAACTGTTGAGTACTGGGTAGCAGTTGTTAAGCCCGGCCGTGTAATG
>JAKSRZ010000102.1 GCA_024403375.1 Lachnospiraceae bacterium | reverse complement strand
GGAGATGCTATGTTTATTCATTAACTATGGTAATTACAAGCATCTATTGATTTTTAGTATGTAAATGATATAATATTACATCAAATATATTATTTTTAAGAAATAGGAGTGTGATTTTTCCCAAATGGACCCTGACAGTCGATTGTCGTGGATAATTGTTATTATTCTGCTTTTCTGTGCAGCCTTGCTTGCTACTACAGAAACGGCCTTGGCATCCGTAAAAGCGCCCAAAATCCGTGCTCGTGCCGATAAAGGCGATGAGCGTTCAAAAAAGTTAATGTATGTGCTCGATAATTTTGATCGTGCCATTACTACAATACTTATTCTTACAAATATTGTTCATCTTTCAGCGGCAGGTATTGTGACAGCTGTGGTCTCACGTACATGGGGACTTGGTGCAGTTACCATCAGTACCATAATCAGTACGCTTGTTGTGTTCTTTGTGGGCGAAATGCTTCCAAAGAGCATTGCAAAAAAGTACAGTGAGAAGCTGTCCTATGTGACGGCACCCATTATTTCTGTGTTTATGGTGCTCCTGAAGCCATTTTCACTGCTGCTTTCTAAAATCGGTAATCTTGTGGCTAAAATGACCAAAGAAGATCCCGAAGTCTCAGTAACCGAAGAAGAATTGTATGACATAATTGAAGATATGACTGAAGCAGGTACCCTTGAAGAAAAGCATGGTGACCTTATTTCTTCTGCCCTTCAGTTTGGAAATATTACGGTTAACAGCATTTTAACATCAAGAATGGACGTGGATATGCTGGATATTGAGTGCAGTCCTGAGGACATTCTTGAGCTTATAAAGGGCACAAGACACAGCCGAATCCCGGTATATGAGGACACGGTTGATAACATTATCGGTGTGCTTCAAATAAGAAAGTTCGTTAAGGAATACCTGCATAATAAGGAAAATCTGGATGTCAGAGCACTTCTGGATGAGCCGTTTTTTGTTCATTCCAGCATGAAAATCGATGATTTGCTGGCAAGAATGAGTAAGCAACGTATGAACATGGCGGTGGTTACAGACAGCTATGGAGGAACAAGGGGCATCGTAACCGTCGAAGACATTTTGGAGGAGCTGGTTGGCGAAATCTGGGATGAAGACGATGAAGTAGTTGAGCCTATACGCTTGCTGGACGAGTTTACATGCATATGTGATGACGATGTTCAGGTTCAGGATGTATTTGAGTTCCTTGGCTACGAGGCACCTGATGAAGCGGGCGACCTTCTGAATAAGGTAATGGGAGAGTGGGCTTATGAGTCCTTCGGTGCCATTCCTAAGGAGGGAGACAGCTTTACCTATAACGAAATTACGGTAAAAGCTTTTAAGATGGATCATAATAGAATAGAAACACTGTGCGTAAAGAGAACTCCTGCCGCAGAGGAAGGAGAAGAAGCATGACACTGATTATTATTGCATCAATAGGCGTATTGGCCTGCATTATTTTCTCGGCGTTCTTCTCTGGCTCAGAGATGGCCTACTCCTCCTGTAACAGGACGAGACTTGATAACCTGGCGGAGGACGGAAATAAACGTGCAAAGCTGGCGGCAAAGATTGTGGATAAGTTTGATGATACACTTTCCACGATACTTATCGGAAACAATCTCGTAAATATAGCCGCATCATCATTGGGTACGGTGCTGGTTATCAAAATCTGGGAACAGATTAATTCCGGAAAGACTGCACCAACATGGCTTTCAACACTCGTGCTTACAATTCTGATTATCGTTTTCGGTGAAACAATACCGAAGATTACAGCAAAGAAGGCGGCAAACCGAAAGGCACTTAAGTATGTATATATCATTAACGTGCTGAAATTTGTTCTCACACCTGTGGTAATTCCTGTGGTAGGGCTTGTAAAGCTTTGCAGCCTGCCTCTTAAGGGAGAAAAAGAAAAGGTTGATGACGACGAAGCAGTTGATGAGCTGACAGACATCATCGAGACAGCAGAAGAGGAAAGAGTTCTTGATGAGGACACATCCGAACTGGTTCAGGCTGCAATTGACTTTAATGATATTCAGGTCAGTGAGGTAATGACTGCCAGAGTGGATGTTGTTGCCATTGACATTGAGGATGACTACGAAGAAATCGAAAAGATTATTGCAGAGTCGTCATTTACTCGTATCCCGGTATATGAGGGAAGCATCGATAAAGTTATCGGTATTCTTTCACTTAACAGATTTTTACGAGCAGCATTGGAGCAGGACAGACCTGACATCCGTGCTCTGCTGATGCCGGCAAGACATGTGTATAAAACTACAAAGCTTCCTCTTGTTCTTAATGAACTCAGAAGAGCAAAGCAGCATCTTGCTATAGTAACCGATGAATATGGCGGTACTCTCGGAATCGTTTCTATGGAGGACGTTCTTGAGCAGATTGTTGGCGATATCTGGGATGAGACAGATGAGGTTGTTGATGAAGTTGTAGAACGAGCTGACGGCCGATATGAGCTGGATGGTGATACCAGCATTGCCACATTCCTTGAAACACTTGAACTTCACGAGGAGGCACTGGAAGAAATTGACTCCGAAACAGTGGGCGGATGGTGTATCGAAACTTTGGAGCATTTCCCGGAAGCGGGAGAAAGCTTCAGTTGGAGAGATTATCATGTTACAATTGTAACAGCGGATGAGCTCAGAGTTGAAAAGGTTCTTGTGGAAAAGGTCCAAGAACAGGCTGAATAATTAATATAAACACGAGGTAAATTATGAAGAAGCGTCTGATTAACATAATACTGATTATGACGCTTCTTTTTTCATGCGTTCCCGCGAAAACGGTACAGGCTGCACCGGCACTGGAAATACGTGTTGGCCTTACCTCATGCTATTACGGAAAAAATCAGATTAATATCAATAACACAAAAATAACAATGGGCTATGTGAAGGACAGAACCTTTACGGCAGAAGCGACCTTCACATCAGACAATGGATTTACCTTCAAGCCTGCATCGGAGTATTACATATCCCTGAATGAGCCCTGCGCAACCTATGCGGAAACATTAACAAAGAAAAAAGTATATTTCCAGAGCCACGGGAAGATATCAGGAGCCGTAACCGGAAAGGGAGAGTGGCAAGTATATTGCGGCCCCTTCGAAAGCTACATGGATGCGGAGGAAGCAGTGAAAAAGCTGCAGAATTCCGGAGCAAAGAAGGCCTATATTCTTGGCGGCAGTAATTATCGACTGAAACTTATTTGGGGAACTTCCGAAATCATTATTGATCTGGATGAGGACATGGAATATCCCCAGTTTGAGGCAGCTTCCAAGTATGAGAACATGGGGTACTTTGTGGATTTAGGCGAAAGAGTGTATCGCGGACGAATTGAAATCGGACGATACGGCAAAGCGGGACTTACTGCAGTTAACATCGTCCCTCTCGAAGAGTACGTATACGGAGTGGTAGCTTCTGAAATGCCGGAGGATTGGCCCGAGGAGGCACTGAAGGCTCAGGCGGTCTGCTCAAGGAGCTATGCCGTTGTGAAGGCCGGTATCTCATCACAGTCTGATGGGAAAGCCGGATACAAAATATCGGACTCTACAGACTCTCAGGTGTACAGGGGAGTTATGTTTGAAAAAGAAGCCTGCACAAAGGCAGTTGACAGCACAAGGGGCGAGATGGTGTACTTTAACAATAAAGCAGTGGCAGCCTATTATTTTTCTTCAGGAGGTGGGTCCACCGAAAGCAGTGACGCTGTTTGGGGCGTTGACCTTCCTTACCTTATGGCAAAGGCAGATGCCATGGAGGGAAGTTTTGCCATAAAGCCCTGGAAACTTGCACTTACACTTACAGAACTAACCAACAGAATCGCATCCTACTCCAAGACAGTAGGGCCTGTTAAGGACATAAACACAGTAAGAGTATCAGAAAGCGGCCGTGTGTCATTACTCAGAATAATGGGCGAAAATGGCAGCCTTGCAATGCAGACCACATCAATTCGCAACGTTCTCGGCGTAAAAGGAACCAAAATGACACTCGTAAAATATGGCGACAAGCCTGATGTGGTCAGTGCCAAAAACAGCGAAGACGAAAAGGAAATAAGCCTGAAAGACTCCTACGTAAAGACTACCGCAGGAGTACGGGAAATATCCGGAAGCAATGGCCAGGTTATTGTCAAATCAGCTTCGAACCTTAAAGGATACGGACTTACGGCACCGGATACCCCTGATGAAATATGGATTTACGGAATAGGAAGCGGGCATGGCGTAGGCATGAGCCAGACCGGAGCTGCGGGAATGGCGGAAAAAGGGTACGATTACAAGGATATCATTGAATACTACTTTACCGGATGCCACGTTTCCTAAACGTTTTCAGAGGTGTTAATTTTCTTTACAACCTGGTCGATATTTAGTACAATACGTTAACTCGTAAAAGTGATGAAGGGACGAATAATGAAAGTCATCGATATAATAAAAGCTGATAAACTTTCTTTATCTTTTGAGGTGTTCCCTCCGAAGACTGCAGACAAGTTTGAAACAATAAAAACAGCTACCGAAAAGGTTGCAGAACTTAAGCCTGACTTTATGAGCGTTACATATGGAGCAGGCGGCGGCACCAGCGAATTTACGGTAAAAATCGCTTCGGACATACAAAAAAAGTACGGATTTCCTGTACTTGCACACCTTTCCTGCATCAGTTCCACGAAGGAAGGCGTAAAACAACAGCTTAACGCCATTAAAACAGCAGGAATTCAGAACATTCTGGCACTCAGAGGCGACATACCTCAAGGCATAGAATACGATGCAACATGGGATTACCACTATGCCAGCGAACTGGTTGAAGAAATTAAAGAATTCGACCCGACCTTCTGCGTAGGCGGAGCATGCTATCCCGAATGCCATGTTGAATCAAAATCCCAACGTGAAGACATCCTTAACATGAAAAAGAAGGTGGATGCCGGCTGCGAATTCCTTACGACCCAGATGTTTTTTGACAATAATGCTTACTGGAACTTCCTGTACAAAGTCAGAGATGCAGGAATCAACGTACCCATTGTGGCAGGAATAATGCCCATCACAAACGTGCGACAAGTTGACCGAGTCCTTAAACTATCCGGTGCCCAGGTGCCGCTGAAGTTCAAGTACATGGTGGACAAATTCGGACAACACCCGGAAGCAATGAAACAGGCAGGCATAATATACGCAACAGAACAAATTATTGACCTGGTGGCAAACGGTGCAACTGCAGTTCATCTCTACACAATGAACAACGCCGAGGTGGCAGAAAGCATAAAGAACAATCTGAAGGGAATACTTGATATACAGTGAATGTTGAAAGACGAAAAAGTCTTATAATACGCAAAGATAACGTGTTCCGATATATGGGAATGCGACCGGATGCGGCAGATTCCAGACTTCAGGGAGAAGTGGAAAAAGCAGAAAAAAACTTCCTGAAAACCGTGGAAGGACACATTTGCTGGGAAATATACAACAAAGAAGACATATCGACAGAAGAAGTGAAAATAGGGGATTATTACTTCAAGTCGATTTCACTGAAAAAACACCTGGAAGGCTGCAAAAAGATTATTGCTATGGCAGCAACTCTGGGAGCAGAAGCAGACAGACTACGAATAAGAGCGGCAGCAGTATCACAGCTTAACGAACTGATTTATGATGCACTGGGAACCGAAGGAATAGAAAGCGTCTGCGACCAATTCTGCAATGAGGTTGGGAGAAAATACGGAAACCTGACACCGCGATTTTCTCCGGGGTATGGAGACCTGGCATTGGAATATCAAAAAGACATGATAATGATGCTGGACACTCAGAAACGAATAGGGGTAACACTTTTGGATTCGCTGCTTATGACGCCGACCAAATCAGTTACGGCGTTCGTAGGAATCAAAGAATAAAATAAAAGGAGAGCAAAAATGGCAAAGAAAGACAAAAAGGGCATTATGGAGGAATTTAAGGAGTTTGCGATAAAAGGCAATATGATCGACCTGGCTGTAGGTATGATTATCGGATCTGCATTTAATGCTATCGTATCTTCACTTGTAAAGGATATGCTTACACCTTTACTTGGACTCCTTACAGGAAAAGTTGACTTTACACAGCTTTACATTCCACTTGACGGCAACACATATGCAACACTCGCAGAAGCTGAAGAAGCCGGCGTTGCATGCTTCAAGTACGGATCATTCATCAGCGGACTTATCAACTTCCTTATTATGGCATTTGTAGTATTCCTCTTTGTTCGCGGAATTAACAAAGTTCGCACAAAGATGGACGAGAAGAACAAAGCCCCTGAAGAACCCAAGGCACCTACAACAAAGATTTGCCCTTACTGCAAGAGCGAAATTTCTATTGAAGCAACAAAGTGCCCTCACTGCACATCAGAACTTAAGTAAGAAGACGAAAAACACTTTCCCGCGGGGAAGTGTTTTTTTGTGCGAATAGCGAGAGAACCGCGACCGCGGGGAGAGGTAAGACGCGGCTGTGGCGGTATCTTTACCTCGCAAACT
>JAKSRZ010000101.1 GCA_024403375.1 Lachnospiraceae bacterium | reverse complement strand
GAAGAGAGTGATGTGTACCTGGATTTTAATCTGATGCGTGATGCGTACATCCTTGATATGCTTTATAAGGAGCTTTCCGACAAGGGATATACAAATGGCTACATTACCGCAAAGAACGGCCTCTACAGGGCTTTAAACGCTTACAGCGGCGGTGAATATTGTATGTACACAAATAACGGTGCAATCGAGAAATACAAAACTGTGGCAGTTACACCGGACTCATGCTGTAATATGTTCAGAAGCTTTCCGATTGCAAAGGGAGAGATGGGCTACTATACAATAACGGCTGATGGAAAGACCTACCTCAGACACCCCAAAACAAACCTTACAGAGGACGGCTACAATAACCTTTTACAGAGCTCAATGGTAGTGTCATACGAGTCGGCAGCTGACGCCGTATTTTACACTTGCAGGCTCCTGGCAGCCTCTGAGCAGGGAGAAATTGAAGCTATTGAGACAGAGTTCAAGAAGGCGGAAAAAAATGAGATGTACTATGCGCTTTTTAAGTGATAAAAATCCGTGAATGTCGCGATTTCAGCGGTGGTGAGCTATGTTAAATTCTAAAAACATTGTAAACTCGCGGGTTTTAGGCTCCAAAGTATTGACAAAGCCTTATGAATAGCGTATAAAGACACTATAAGTGCTGAAAAGCACCGAATATCGGCGGTTCACGGGGTGGGCAGCCGGAATAATTAAGAACCCCAATAGGAGGAACATTAAATGAACAAGACAGAATTAGTAGCAGCAATCGCTGCAAAGGCTGAAATTAGCAAGAAGGACGCAGATGCAGCTCTTAAGGCATTCATCGACGTTACAGCAGAAGAGCTTAAGAAGGGTGAGAAGATCCAGTTAGTTGGCTTCGGTACATTCGAAGTAGCAGACAGACCTGCAAGAACAGGTAGAAATCCTCAGACAGGTAAGGAAATGAAGATCGCAGCTACAAAGGCTCCTAAGTTCAAGGCTGGTAAGGGTCTTAAGGACATCGTTAACGCTGCTCCTGCTAAGAAGGCTCCTGCTAAGAAGGCAGCTAAGAAGAAATAATAAATAACGTAAAAAAATGGCTCACACCTTATTGGTGTGAGCCTTTTTTTACTGTGCGCCTTGTGTCGAACGTTTCGATTGCGGTGTGGTCCGGCGAAGCCGGACCACACTGGCGGCGCACGTTTTTATTATCTCTTAAACTCGTTTGTAATGTCTCTTAAGAGCTTTGAGTTTGCTTCGTATTCCTGAGTTGCCTTTGTAAGGGCTTCGGCTACTGTTGCAGTAACCTCTGTCTTCTGAACGATGGATTCGATACCCATCTCGTTTTCTCTTGATGCATCGCCGATACCGTCAGCCTTGTCAAGAGTAACGGCTGTTGCACTTGTAACGCCCTTGGATGCGGTATTGATGCCTTCGATAGCATCAGCAAGCTCTGTGATTTCCACAATGTTTTCGCCAAGCTCCTTGGCAACACCGTCTACGTAGCCGACAATATCATTTTCGAAGAAGCTGATGATGCTCTCGAAGCACTTTTCAACCTCTGCAATGCTTTCGGATGTTGTGCCGCAGATGCTCTGAATCTGGTTAACGGCATCTGTTGAATTAACAGCAAGCTTAGCGATTTCAGCAGCTACAACTGCGAAACCGCGACCGGACTCACCTGCTCTTGCAGCTTCAATGCTGGCGTTAAGTGAGAGGAGATTGGTCTGTGAAGTGATTTCAAGGATGCTGTCTGCCATGGAATTAATCTTAGAGAGTTCTTTAAGCTTACCTACTACAGTAACAAGCTCGGACTTTGTTGCAGCAATCTTATCCTTGATAATTCTTGATGTTGAGGCGGTGTTCTCTGAAATCTTGGTTGTGCTCTTCTTTACGTGCTGGCTCTGCTTATGACCCTGATCAACCTTTTCTCCGACCTGATCCACAAGCTTGGTGATTTCGATAACGCTTTCCTTCATGGAGTCGATGGCGTCTCTTGTTTTAACGAGAGATGCGAAAAGCTCTTCGGTAGTTGCCATGTTATCTGAAGTACAATCGGAAAGCTTACGCGCTGTTTCCTCCATTTCGATGGAGCCTTTTCCTAACTCATCCGAACAACTTGTAAGAGATTCGACTGTGTCAATAAGCTTTAATCTGATACTTTCTGCGGAACGGGCAATCAGACCTGTTTCACTGTTGTAGTTCTTATATTCATCAAATGCTTCCTTGGAGTTGAGCTTAAGAACTCCGAGCTCGTTTACTGCGTTTTCCACGCGGCGAAGACCGATGGAAGTAATCTTGATTGCAACGTATGCACCGCCAATGGCAAGTATAAGTCCGACGATACAGATTACCACAATGTTTGTAACCTGACGCTGAGTTGCGGCATAGATAGAAGCAGTGTCTTCCATAAATAAAACAACAAGGTTGTTCTTTCCGATGGATTTGTAGCCCATCAGGTAGTTGACGCCGTTTACGGCCTTTTCAACTTCTCCGGAAAGCTTTCCTGAACTGATACCCTCGGCTACGAATTTCCATTCGTCCTCAACGGGCTCACCAAGAAGTTCTTCATTTTCGTTAACAATGTATACCATGCTTCCGGCATCGATAAGCATGTATTTTGCATTTTCAAGGCCGGGAATCTGTAACTGGCTCATTTCCTCCGTAAGCTGAGTAATGGAATTACCACCACCTACAAAACCGATAATGTTTCCGTTATCATCCTTGATTGTCTTATAAAGGCTGAGGCACATAAGGCCTGTTCCGGGGGACTTAAGAATACCCTTATTAAGAAGACCGTTCTGAGCACCTGCAAGCTCATTCTGAAGCGCCTTAAGGGAATCATCCTTTCTGAACTGCACACCATTCATGGCTGTGTTTGTGTGAGCCATAACCACGCAGTTGATATCTGCAATATATAAGGAATCCCAACCTACAAGAGACTCAAAGGAAGTAGCGACGTGAAGATTTGCCGCTTCTTCGAGAGCGGCATCGTCCTGATGGAGAAGTCTCTGCTTTACGAGATCGACACCGGCGATGGTTTCGATGGCAGTTTCTGAAGATGAAATGTAATTGTTAAGAAGTAACGACTGTCCTTCCAGGGCCAGTTCAATCTGTGACTGAATACTGGACTTTGTGGACTTTTTAGACATGTTTGCGGTTGCAATTGTAATAACTGCGAAAATAATGATCAGTACCAATGCCAACAGCATTGACGTTACTACAGTAAGCTTTTTGTTCTTGAAAAATTTCATAGATGCTCCTCATTTCCTAAACGTTTGATAGAACCCTATTAAGGTAACGAGTGTTATACCATATTTTAGTTGAAAAAAACTTGAATTAATTCTTTGTTTATAGTTAATTAAAGTGTAGTTAAGAAAACATGTTGCAATATTTGCGAACTGTGTCTATAATCATAGAAAGCCTATGTTAAATGGTGATTTAATGTAAGAACTGCCTATGAGGCAGTGAGGAAAGAAAATGAGACTTGATAAGTACTTAAAAGTGTCCAGAATTATTAAAAGAAGAACCGTTGCGAATGAGGCATGCGACAACGGTAGAGTATTGATAAATGGCAAGGTGGCTAAAGCATCTGCTGAGGTGAAGGTGGGAGACATCATCGAAGTGGGCTTTGGTCAGAAGAGTGTTAAGGCAGAAGTTCTGGCTGTTGAGGAAACTGTCAGAAAGGATGACGCAAAGGAGCTTTTCCGCTATCTATAATTCATAAACAAGGATGTGAAATGATGAGAGAGGAAAAAAAGAAAAACAGAAGCGGGCTGGTGATCATAACTCTTGCAGTTATGCTTCTTTGTGGTATCGTGATTTTTAAAGAAAGAGAGCTGACTACCCAGAAAGTGGCTCTTGAACAGAAGTGCGAGGAACTGAATGCTTCCATAGATTCTGCGAATGAACTTTCCAAGGAGCTTACTCGAAAGAAAGCTTATATGCAGACAAATCTCTATATAGAGGATGTAGCCAGAGAGAAGCTGGGTCTGGTTTACAAGGATGAAGTGATTTTCAGAGAAAAGAATGACGACGATTGATAAGGTAAAACAATTTTGTGTGTTTAACAATCTGACAGACATAGGTGACAGCATACTCCTGGGCCTTTCAGGAGGGGCGGATTCCGTATGTCTGCTTTTTATTTTGTACGAACTGAGGGAGGAACTGGGAATCAGCATTTCCGCCGTTCACGTTAACCACTGCATTCGTGGAGAAGAGGCGGACAGAGATGAACTTTTCTGCAGGAATCTGGCTGACAGACTTGGTGTGCCCTTTAAGTCAGTAAGAGTTGACGTGCCGGCTATTGCCAAGGCTGAGGGATTGAGCTGTGAGGAAGCCGGGCGTAAGGTACGGTACGAGATATTCAATACTACTGCGGTAGAAATGGGCTGCAACAAGATATGCGTGGCTCATCACATGAACGACTCAGCAGAAACATTTCTTTTTCAACTGTTCAGAGGAAGCAGACTTAACGGATTATCCGGAATCAGACCGATGAACGGAAACGTAATAAGACCACTATTGTGTCTCACGAGAAATGACATTGAAGAGTATCTTGAAGATATTGAAGAGAGTTACGTTACCGATTCCACAAATCTTTCCGAAGACTACTCAAGAAACCTCATCAGAAATACCATATTCAAAGAAGCTGAAAAAATCCAGCCAAGAGTAATATCACACATTTCCGATACTGCCTCGTACATTTCAAAGGTTACGGCCTTTATGGACCGCATGGCAGAAAATGTGTATAAAGATACCACCGAAGAAACAGGGACGGACGAGATTTCAATCAGCATTCCGAAACTGAAGGAAGCCGATCCGCTTCTTGCCGAGATGGTTGTATATAAGGCAATCTGCAAGGTGGCAGGAAGAAAAAAAGATATTACGTCCGAATTTGTTGAAAGCTGTATAGCACTGATGGAAAAACAGAGCGGAAGAAGCCTGAATCTTAAGTATTCAGTAACGGCAACCAGGGTTTATGAACGCCTCGTAATAAAGAAAGATTCTCCATTTGACATTTCATCACCAAACTGTAATAATGAACTAATAATCCACGAAATTGCATTGCCTGAGGGACTTTCAGCAGCGGAGTATATAAAAAAACAAGGCGGCTTTCCGGACGGGAAAAACGAGAAAATATTCGACGCTGACAAACTGAAAGAGATCATAGGCGAAAACAGACCGAAGCTTGTAACAATATCACCGGAGGACATGATAACAGTGTACTCCGACGGCAGAAAGAAAAGAGCCTGGGATGTGCTGACGGAGGCGAAAGTACCTGAAAATGAAAGATTTTCAAGACAGGTGGTTTCGGCGGACCATGAAGTGCTTATGATTCCGGGACTCAGAGGAAGTGAAGCCTGCAGAGTGGACGAAACGACGAGAAATATAATGATAATAACCATACAGGAGGCTTAATATGGCTGAAACAGTTTCAGTTCTTATTTCACAGGAAGACGTTGAGGCAAGAATAAAAGAACTTGCGGCACAGATCAGCAAGGAATATGAGGGACAGGACATTCTGCTCGTATGTATTCTTAAGGGAAGCATCTTCTTCACAACCGAACTTGCAAAACACATTACATTGCCCGTAACCTTCGACTTCATGTCAGTTTCAAGTTACGGCGATGCTACCGTTTCTTCCGGAAGAGTAAAGATTATCAAGGATCTTGATGATTCCATCGAAGGAAAAAACGTTATTGTTATCGAAGATATCATCGACTCAGGAAGAACACTTCACCACCTTCTTGCATTGCTCAGCGTAAGAGGACCTAAGAGCCTTAAGCTCTGCACACTCCTTGATAAGCCTGACCGCAGAGAGGTTGAGGTAGATGTTGATTACACAGGCTTTAAGATTCCGGACGCCTTTGTTGTAGGCTACGGACTTGACTATAAGCAGCACTACAGAAATTTACCTTATGTCGGCGTATTACATTTGGATGAGGAATAAACATTGAAGAAACAACAAATCAGCTTTAGTTTCATAATTACGATATTCCTGCTCGTCCTGGCATTTATCTGGGTTCTCAGCCTTACACTTGCAAAAGATACAGGCTACACCTTCAGAAAGTATGTTGAGGACCTTCAGGCGGGAAAAGTATCCGAAGTTACTATCAGTCAGAATCAGGAAGCACCCACAGGACAGGTAAGCGTGCTCTTAAAGGATTCCTCCGTTAAGAAGTTCAACGTTATCAATACTGAAACTGCATGGCAGGCAGCATATGACAACGGCATTGATGCACACGTAAAGGACGTATCCACTCCCAGTGTCTTCCTTACAACGGTACTTCGCTACGTTTTCATTTTGCTTATGATCTTCTTCATCATGTCAGCGATGAACGACCAGGCAGGAGGCGGCGGAAACTCCAAAATGATGAATTTCGGAAGAAGCCGTGCCAAAATGGTACTTAACAGTGATGGTAAAGGCATTACTTTCAAGGATGTTGCAGGTGTAGATGAAGAAAAGGAAGAACTTCAGGAAATCGTTGATTTCTTAAAGAATCCCAAGAAATACATCGAGATCGGTGCCAGAATTCCTAAGGGAGT
>JAKSRZ010000100.1 GCA_024403375.1 Lachnospiraceae bacterium | reverse complement strand
TCAGGCAATGGAGAGAGGAAACATAAAGGAGAACGGGGAAAGCGTATTCTCAAAGAACCTTGAAGTGCTGAGAGAAGAAATGCTGAACAGCTCTTATGATGCTATTAACCGCCGATTCATTTTTTCCGGTTGGGCTCTTGTGGCTTTGGCTCCCGCTTTCGTTCTTAACTGGTTCAAGGTAAAGGGTATCGAGTTCGAAGAAACACTGAGAAGCTTCTATATCCAATACGGACCTTTCATTGTGGCATTTGGATTACTGGCAACAGTTCTTGTGTATCGTCTGATTAACAGAACAAGGGATATTTATGAACGAGTTGATGATTTTGACGATGGCCATATCTACAAGAGAATCGGTGAGAAGATCAAAGCAGACAATATAGTACGTTCCGTTCCCGGCAAGTACAAGGCAACAGTGGAGACAATGCTTAAGCGTACAGGCTCCAATATGCCGGTACAGGTTTTCTACATGAAAATGCTCATATGGTCGGTTATCGGCGTACTGGTCGTATCGTCACTGATATTCTATGTACACGCTACGGAGAAGCATGAGTATCTGAAGGAGATTCACAATTTCGATACCCGAATATCCGCAATCCAGAAACAGAAACCGAACATAGAAAAAGTAATCCTTGAAATCGTTAATGAGTACAAGGATACGGATATGGAAACCATCGGGGACGAGGTTCTGCTCCTTGAAGTGGAGTCACGAATCCGACTCCCAAACAAAGACCTGAAAGCGTCAATGATAACAGTTATCCGTGAGCAGATAGAAGGTTATCAGACAGAGGGCCTTAAGTGGTACGACATACTGATTGCTTTATCCGGACTGATTGCCGGATTGTACTGGTACATAGAACTTGCTTACTACGACAACGAGTGCATGAACGCAAGAAAACAGGAAGTAAGAGAGTTCCAGCTTGTAATCGTTTTGGAGAAGAGCTTTAAGACGGCTACAGTGTATTCCATTCTCAATGAAATGACGAGCCATGCAATACTGTATAAGGACAAGCTTCAGAAGGCATTGCTTATGTACTCGGAATCAAGAGAAAGAACATATGAGTATCTGAAGGATGACGATAATATGTCGTTCCGCATTCTGATAGACAGATTACAGGCAGTTGATTCTATCGGCGTGGCTGAGGCTTTTGCAGAAGTTGAGAGTAACATCCGAACCGATCAGCGAATAGAAAAGCTTCAGGACGAGATGGCATTCAGCAAAAAGAAAGAGACGTTGGAAATCTTCATCTACATTCCGGCGGTTATCTTTATCGGTGTTTATTTTATACTTCCATTCCTGTTGAGTTCACTGGAAGGCGTGAACGAAGTATTCAAGGAAATGGGAAGAATGTAAGATTTGGAGGACCAGAAGGTGGTAAACAAAATGCTTTACTTTGCAGCAGGACTACTGATTACAGTTGCTCTTATTGCGATAGGTTTCAGCCTTATGAACAGGGCCAGAAGTATTAGCGGCAACATGGACAACAGGACGCTGAAAGAGCAACAGGCTATGGAAGAAGCACACATAACTAAGTATGACGGGAGCAAGATTACCGGCTCAGAGGCAGTTAACTACATAAAGTCAATCTTTGCTGATGTACCGGCAATCGTTGTAAAGACAGACGAGGGTGGAACAAAGACAAGCTTTACTGTTCAGGATACGATGTTCCCCAAGTTCAAAAACAGTGCGGAGTCGTGCTATATAGACCCATTGGATTTATACATGGTGTCAGTTACACGTGACGCCAACGGAATCATTGCAGGTGTCGAGATCAGAGACACAAACTACTAAGTACATAACGTGGTCGGAGCTACGTTTGTAATACAACCCAAAACTTTTTAGTATATTTAAAGGAGAAAAAATTTATGGAAACAGCAAAAAAGGTACTTTTATTCGCATGTGGCATCATTCTTGTAGTAGGCTTCATTGCCCTCGGCTTCTCACTCTTTAACAAGGGAAAGACAGGCGTTGCAACAGCTACTGGAAATTACGACAAGGTCGCTTCTAAATACGACGAGGTCGAATATGCAATTTACGACGGCTCTACAGCATCAGGGGCGCAGGTTGTGGAAATGATCAAGAACCTTCCGGACAGAGATGATAACGTAACCATTAAGGTTCTTACAAAGGCAAATGATGGAACTACACCTACATGGCTTTCATTTAATTATGGCAATTCTACAAACAGAACAGCTTCTGAAGCTTTGATTGGTACAGCTACAGAACGTCGTGCAAATAATGATGATTACATCAATCCTACAGGAACATTTGACTGTGTTGTTAAACGTGATGGCAACGGCATCGTATTAGAGGTTGAATTCAAGCAGAAATAATTAAGAAAAAGGAGCTTTTAAATGGTTAACCGTACTTTAAGGCTGGCAACAGCACTGGTTATGTTCGTGGTCGGAATAGCCGTTCTGATAATGTGCATCAGGTCCATGACCGGAATGATAAGTACGGTTACACCAGAAAGCGAGTACATGGGTGAAGCGGCGGTGGCTACTGTAACAGTAACGCCTTCTCCGACGCCGACTGACACACCTTAAATCAGAAATCCTTTCTACCCAAAGGACAAACACAAGGAACCGGAGAGGTTCTTGAATATTATGAAAAAGCAAAAGAAAGAGGGGAATAGCAAATGTTAAAGAGTCTTGAAACAATAGCGGCAATCTTATGTGCGGTGGCTCTGTTATTTGTTATTCCTCTTATGTTGCAAAAGAAGAGTGCAGACACGACGAGGAATAACTTCTATGAGCGTCAGGCCTCCGAACTTGCATATAAGATAGATCACGAGCATAGAGTTGATATTGCCGATTTATATAATTTTAACGGCGAGATTGTGGCATATGAGGACAATGTCGGCGGTGCAAGCATAATCGTTACATACGATGAGATACTTGACGCTATGAGAGCTGACGGAAACTCATATGTTTTTACTGAAAAATACGTAAGACTGACGTATGGTGATGAACAGACAATCACCATCAGATTGAGAAAGTAGGGGGTGCGGTTATGGCCGATGATGATAACGCCCTTGGACACATCTTTACATATCTGCTGTTTGTACTCATCATGATTTCACCTATTTTTATAACGATGAACGCAAACAGGTACATGAAAACAGTTTATGTAGAGGATGAGATTAAAGACTACCTGGAGCATGTTGTGGTAGAGGGTATAACAGAAGACAATTACGCGGCATTCGGAAGTGTTATGGGAAGTGCCGGATATGATACAAAATTTGATGTGTATGTCGATGGAGAGTATCTGACATACAATGAATGGACAGCGATAGTTAAATCGAGCGGTGTACTGAGATTTGGTCTTGGTGACTTTGTTGCTATAACGGCAAGTGACGGGAAGGTATCGGTATACAGGTCGCAGATTATAGGAGAAAACTAGGAGGGTAAGGATGTCATACATACCATGTGATGAAGGAATCTACAAGAAGTATCTTGAGGCAGAGGACGCCGAGTTTGTGTCCGGTATTGAATACGTTATAGATGTGACAGTGGGCGGTATGATTGAAGGTTTTGAAAACTACGATAACGAGGCCGATGCATTAAGGGATGTGGCTGCCAGCATAGACGACGCGTTTTATGAAAAGCTTGCGTCACGATTTGACCAGGCTTCGAATGACAATGATGTCATTTCGCTTACCAAAAAGGACCTGTTACTGCTATTAAGTGCTTCCGGACTTTCTACTCTCTGTAAGGTAGAGCGTATACTGGAGATGGAGAGAGGGGAAGTGCTGGTATCGAGTGTTGATTCCAAGTTTGCAAGTTTCAGCAGTGAGGAAATGACTCCATATTACGAAGAATCGGCAGCGGAAGATAAGCTTATTGCGAAGATCACCGAAGATGACGGCGAAAACTATGTATGGAATGCCAATGGAAAGCTTCGCCCCGTATGGGACAAGGGATTTAGAAGACAGGGAGAGTAGCTTTGAACAAGCACCATCTGATAATTATATACGGAATTATAGCAGCATCACTTCTGATTATTGTGTACTTTCGAGGCACCAATACGTTAAGGACTCATGATGAGATAGAGGCTTTGGAAGAAACAGTGGATTTTGCCACATACTCCGCCGTATGCACTCTTTCGGAGAGCTACGGCGAGCCTTATGTTCTGAATGAGGTTTCAAGAGAGTTTTTTGAGGCGTACTCGGTATATACCGACACCACGGCTGATGACCTGTGGGTGTATGTACCGGCTTTTGTGTTTCTGGACACCAACGGCTTTCGTGTGGGTGGCTATGACCGAACGGCAGCGACATACGAATGGACGCCGATCAGACGCTACACGCACTCCGAAGGAGGCCTTGACATAAGCTTCACGCTTCAGGATGTGGTTACATTTGAACTGGCTGACGAAATGGTTGTTGTCAACAAGGAGGACTTCTTCAGCACGAATAAGGCTGCATTGCCTGCACAGATACGTGCAGACATCATCAGTGCGGAAGATTTGCTGACGAGAGCCGGGTTTACCGGATTTACGGCTTCGAACTATGAAAAGCTTAAGCAGTCTGCAATGGCAACCTGTGTATCGGATGTTGTGACTGAACTCATTAACCGACACAACGAGTTAACGAGAGACTATGGAGTGGATTTCATTTATTCTACTCCCGCCTTTCTGGATTTCGATACCCGCCTGCCATCCTTTATGGTGAGCTTTCAGGGTTATCCGTTAACAACCAATGGCAAGTATTACAGCAACCTTGTTAATAGAGCGGCCTTCTTGGAAGAGAAGTGGCACTAAGTTGGAGGGAATATGGCTGATGAACACTACAGCAGATATATGGAAGAACTTGAAAGCTCCAGAAGGGCAGAAGAGCTTGCAAGGGCAATTGAGCAAGAAAAGAGGTTAAAGGAGACTGCAGATAAGGCTGCTACGCTTAAAGACGATGTCGAAAGCGGAGACGGCGTGGGTATGGTTGCCGACGCAGCAGTTGATAAGTTGGCTACGAATGAGCAGAAGCGAGAAGAGGGCCATGCGATAGTTGATACCGCAAGAATAGCCGCCGGCGATGCGACAACCCTGAAAAAATATGTTAAAGATCCTAAAAAGCTTAAGACATATACAAAAGCGATGGGAAGGGTTGCCAAACGAGCAAAGAGGGTTTTAAAGTTTGTAAACAAGGCAATGCTGCTTCCATTTCTGCTTAATCCTATTACGATTGCGATAATAATATTTGTGGTGCTTATTCTTGCTGGGCTGGCGATTCTTCGAAGCTCCGGGGATGAGAATATGGAGCACGCCGGACGTTCCGTTGAAAACAGTGTTGTGAGAGAGGTTACAGGGAGAAAAGTCCAGAAGGAATGGCTTACCGCAGAGGCTACACGAAGAGACGCTCTGACAGAAGAGGAACAGGCGCGTGTAGATGCGATTCTCGGCAATAACATTGGTACCGTTACGGCATGTTACAAGCAGATCGTGGAAGAGTTCCAGGACTCTTCTTTTACTGAAGATGATTTGTATGAGATGGGAATAGACAGAGAGAGTTTTTCCTATATTCTGGAGGAGGACGGCGATTTTAACACGGGTGCCGTTCTCGGTAATTATGCTACTATTACCCTCGACATAGAGGGCGATGATAAGTTTTCATACTACGACTATGATGAGGTTCATGAGTGGATGTGGGTTGAATGCGGCTCCGGTGATCCCGGTGCAACTGCAGTGGCCTACAGTGGACAAAATGGCTTTTATGATATTGAAGAAGTAGACACAGGCACTTCCTATTCAATTGTTGACGGCGAGTATGTTGAAGACCCTGAAGGAGCGTATTATTCATGCGGTGGCGGTTATGTGTATGCCGGTGATGTTTCCTACATGAGCTGGCAGGAAGTAATTAGGCCGACACACAAGCTCGTTTATGTTCCGGATGCAAAGAAACGTTTGGATTTTAAGCTGACTGACAAGTGGATGTATCAGCAATATCCTGTTGACTTTGAATATTACACTCTGTTCAGCAGTTATATGTTTATGGAAAAGCACGAAAATAAGTATTTTTCACCCGGAGGGGATTCCGTTTATACAGTCGAGAAAGATGAGTTGTATGAGCTGGGTGAAAAGCTTCGTTCAGAGTTCCTTTTTGCAGAACTTCCGTGCACGAAGGAAGAGGATGGCGAGTCAATAGAAGCGGACGTTTTTGAGGCTTTTATTCGCTATAACGGCGTGTGGAAGAAATTCAGGGAGTGGCGTGATGATTGGAAGAAGGGCGTTGAGTTTAAGTATGACGGCCTTGAATATTACACCAACGCACAGATTAAATCCCTTTACAAAAAAGGTAACGCTTACGGCGATCAGCTCCTTGTAGGTGAACCGCAGAAGGTTACCTGGTACTGGCTTGACGATACTATCCAGCAGTATGACGTTAACGGATTACCTGTTGAAGATCCGGTAATACATAAGACAGTAACATACTTCCCGATATCCTGCCTTGATGAGGTAACGACACTTATTGCTTCATACGGATATCATCCGGCGGTGGAAGACCTTGAACCCAAGTGGCGTGACTGCACGGGACTTCCGAATAATTTCAGAAACAAGTATCCGCTTACATGGGAGTGTATCGCGGGAGATAAGGACTTTACAAAGA
>JAKSRZ010000010.1 GCA_024403375.1 Lachnospiraceae bacterium | reverse complement strand
GACCCCCAACACGCCATGAGCATGGCGGATCTGAAGGTTCTGGAAGAAGAAACAGATGCCGAAGGACGACACTTCAATGTTCACAAAATGTACATTCCGGATGAACCTGTATGCATAAAAGAAGACGAACTTAAGGGCTACGAATTCGCCGACGGTGAGGACTTCAGAACAGTGGGAGAAAGACTCGCAGCAAGCTACGTGAACTTTTACATAGCCAACGAAACAGTACTTGTCCCTCAGTTTGGAGATAAAAACGATGAGGAAGCAGTAAAGCTTCTTGAAAAACTTTTCCCCGACAGAGAAGTGGTACCCATTTATGCAAGAGCAATCATAGTAGGCGGTGGCAACATTCACTGCATTACTCAGCAGATATATTAACGAGGATAATATGAGAAAAGTTACATTGGCAACATGCCAGTTCGCAATGACTACCAACGTACAAGAAAACATAGCAACAGCCGACAGACTTGTTAGAGAGGCTGCAGCAAAGGGAGCAAATGTCATACTGCTTCCGGAACTCTTTGAGAGAAACTACTTCTGCCAGGAAGAACGCTACGACTTCTACAAATATGCCACACCCCTGGAAGAAAACGACGCAGTCAATCACTTTAAAGAAGTAGCAAAAGAACTTACAGTGGTGTTGCCCATAAGCTTCTACGAAAAAGCCGATACCGTCCTCTACAACACAGTTGCCATGATTGATGCGGACGGAACGGTCATGGGAATATATAGAAAAACACACATCCCTGATGACCACTTCTATCAGGAAAAATTCTACTTTACCCCCGGAAATACAGGCTTTAAAGTATGGGATACCACATACGGAAAAATCGGAGTGGGAATCTGCTGGGACCAATGGTTCCCGGAATGTGCAAGAGCTATGGCACTTATGGGAGCAGAAATCCTGCTTTACCCAACAGCCATCGGCTCAGAACCCATTCTTGACACAGACTCAATGCCCCACTGGAGACGCTGCATGCAAGGCCACGCAGGCTCCAACGTCGTTCCCGTGGCAGCGGCAAACCGCATAGGTCTTGAAACAGTAGAACCCTGTAAAGAAAACAACTACCAAAAATCCTCACTGAAATTTTACGGCTCATCCTTTATAGCCGACGGAACCGGTGCTCTCATCGCAGACGGCTCAAGAGACAAAGAAGAAGTACTGATTGCGGAATTCGACCTGGATCAGTGCGAAGAAGATCGCTTCTCCTGGGGACTGTTCAGAGACAGAAGACCGGAACAATACAAAAAAATAACGGAATAACACACTTTTTTACGGAAGCCGGAAACGGCTTCTTTTTTATACCTATGGTTTATTTAACAAAGTCCCACATGGGGCTATAATATATCGAGCAGGCTGAAAGCTGGAATAAACGGAGGAGAAAATATGGTTTACGAGTTCAAACTGAAAACTTTTATGACAAAGGAAGCTTTTCTCACCCAGAGGGCTTTTGAAAGCTTCATTATGCAGAACACGCAGGACTTTAATGAGGCGGTGGAAAATCCTGGTAATTATCTGGTGATTAAAAAGATCAGATGCGTATCTGATGATCAGGAACAGCTGGAGTACAGATACGCTCTCGAAAAGCTGGTGCTCGCTGATGGGAAAGGGGCACGCAAGGTAACGCTTAAGAGTGGCGAAGAAAAGATGCCTTTGGCTCAGTATTTCTCAGAAAAGCACACGCTTCTGGAAAACTCAAAAGACGACAATAAAAGTGAAAATTCACTGATTGACAAAATCAGAGCTTTCGTAGAAAAGAAAAACGCTTATGCGGAATTCAACAGAAAAGTGAACGAAAAGGTGCTGGGACAGCCAAATCTGAATCAGATAACATACAACGTGTTCATGTGGCTTAAGGGACTTGCTTCAGGAAGCAGAATCAAGCAGAACGCCATGGTTGTTGCTCCCAGCGGTTGTGGTAAGACCGAAACATACCGCGTAATAAAGGAAATACTCAATAAAGAAATCGGAGTGATTCCCATAATACAGCTTGATACGACAAAACTCACAACTGAGGGCTTCTCAGGAAAAAATACCGACGAGTTTTTTGCTCCGCTGTTTGCGGCCAAAACCAATGGCATCGGAATTGTGGTGCTTGATGAGGTGGACAAATCATTAACACCCAGACATACCTCGGCCGGTGATAACGTAAGCCACGACATTCAGGGCCAGCTGCTGACGATTTTGGAAGGTACCGAATTTGAACGTAAAGATGGCAAATCCATCGATACAAACAATACACTCTTCATAGCCTCCGGCGCTTTTCAGCATATCAGAATGGAAAAAGCAAGAAAAGAACTGGCAAAATCCAGAGGAATAGGCTTTACAAGCGAAGCCTATGAAGAATACGAACCCGAAATGGCGGACATATCAGCAGAGGACCTGCTGGAATACGGTACAATGCCGGAATTTCTGGGACGATTTTCTACTTTCATCAACTTAAAAAAGCTTGATAGAGACACAGTGGGCACCATCGTTAAAAGATATACAGACGAATACGCTCGCCAGCTGGACTGCTTTATCGAACTGGATGAAGAGGCTATAGACTACTTCTTTCAAGAGTACACGAAGAGCTGCTTCGGATGCAGATGCCTAAAAAATAAGGTCTGGGGCATAATTGCTCCCGTGGGTATGAAGATTGAAGAAAATCCGTTGGAAAGCGGAACTTATTGTATAAAAATACATGGCGACAGAACAGAACTGGAGGTGAGGGACGTCGCCATTTCGCCTAAATGGCAGGAAATGTTGGAGTGTTGTTAACAAAAAATCCGGAGGTGGACCATGGAACAACTGATGGCAATCGGAAAAGAGATAAGTCGTGCAATTACAGATAGTAGCCTGAATAAAGTTTGTAACTATGCCAGAGAACTTGAGATAATAGAATGCATCACTTCTATCAAAAAGATAGCGGATGAAAAGGGCCTTATGGCTCTCAAAGAATTACTTAAGCCGGTGGAGGAAAGGGAAAAAATAACCTCCGGAGACGACGATGAATGGAATGCAATTAATAAAGTCCTGGAAAATGAGGCAATAATGACCTATGCCATAGCCAGATTGCTTGATGAAGAGAGCACGGAAGACCTGGAAAATCAGTTGGCATTACGATGCGAAGAGACAGTGGAGTTTGCAGTTCGAGAAGCAAGAGACTACTGGCTTGTGGCAGCCGGCATCCAGATGATTTCAGAAGGAAAACGAAAAACTACAATTGAACATACACTACTAAGCTCCCTTCCACTGTGGATTGAACATAATTACTGTTCTGAAGACTGGAAAGCGATTATTGAAAAAGAGAGAAAAGAAATGGAAGAGGATGATGATTTCGATGACGATTTTGTCATAGAAGAAGAGGAAAAGCCCATTATCCCGGTCTGGTTCCTTAAAAACCAGAAAATAAGCCCCCAGAATTCACTGATTCTGGCTTGTATGAACGAGACCTTCACAAACCTTAGCGACGAGGCATTGAAGAAACTGATACAAAACCTGACTGCCGAAGAACTTGTTGCAGTGCTTAAACCCTTGGATGGAGACACAAGACTCAGAGTAACAACCATGCTTGATGATAATAGAACAAAAGAAATGCTGGATAGCTGGAACTACTATTCTGTATCACACTTCAGAACTGACTACAGAAAAATGGAAGAACAGGCAGAAAAAGTACTAGCAGGAAAACTACCCGGAATATTTTAACAACCCAGGCTATGCGGAAATATACCGCATAGCTTTTTTAGTGCGAGGGTTTGTAGGGGCGGACGCGGTATCTTTACCTCGCATTTTCCTGCAGCGACCTCGCAGCGAGGTCGCCGGAAGCTTGTCGGTATCTATACCTCGCATCTTTCACTGGCGACCTCGTGGCGAGGTCGCCGGGCATTTTTCGGTATATAGACCTCGCGGAACTGTGTCATGACCGCGACCTTTTGGGCGCGTGTCTTATTTTAGTTGGCGAAAGAAACTTTCTTGCATGCCTCTTGACAAGTTTATATTATGGTGATATCATTTTGATATCATAAAAATGCGATCAATATAACGGAGGTTATTATGTTAGAAATATTGAATTACACAAAGGTATATGGTGAAGGCAAGAAGGCATGTGATAATGTAAGTCTTACAGTTGAGGATGGAGATATTTTTGGATTTATTGGTCACAATGGTGCCGGTAAGAGTACGACTATTAAGGCGGTTGTTGGTGTGCTTGATTTTGATGAGGGAGAAATTCTTATAAATGGGCATTCTGTTAAGGATGA
Organism: Lachnospiraceae bacterium; assembly: GCA_024403375.1. GTDB lineage: Bacteria > Bacillota > Clostridia > Lachnospirales > Lachnospiraceae > RGIG3528. The sequence continues at coordinate 28,933 of JAKSRZ010000010.1, read as the reverse complement.
GCCCATGGAATGTAAAAAAATCATGGCTTATATTCCTGATAATCCGGACCTTTATGAGAATCTTACGGGTATTCAGTATCTGAATTTTGTTGCGGATGTGTACGGGGTATCGGAGCAGGAGCGTGCTGTGCGTATTAAGAAGTTCGCTGATGAGTTTGAGATTTTTGAGGCTCTCAGGGATCAGATTTCATCCTATTCACATGGTATGAAGCAGAAGGTTGCGATTATCAGTGCACTTATTCATGAGCCTAAATTGCTTGTGTTGGATGAGCCCTTTGTTGGTCTTGATCCTAAGGCAACATTTACTCTTAAAAAGAGTATGCATGAGATGTGTGAAAAGGGAACATCAATTTTCTTCTCAACTCATGTTCTTGATGTGGCAGAAAAGCTTTGCAACAAGGTTGCCATTATTAAGAAGGGTAAGATAATTGCCTGCGGTAATACAGAGGAACTTATTGGTGATCAGTCACTTGAGGAAGTATTTATGGAGGTTGCTAATGAAAAACAGTAAGGCAATGTTGTTGCTTGGGACGATGTTCAAGGCCACAAGCTCCTTAAATACTCTTAAATATTCAAAGGATAAAAAGAAGAGAGGACAAATCATTGGCACAGCTGTGGGATATGCTCTGATTTATCTGCTTATTATCGCTTATGGTGCCGGATCGTCTTACGGTGTCGGAACCATGGGAATGGGTGATTCAATTCCTGCTCTTACGGTAATTTCGTTGTTTGCGGTTGGGTTCATTTTCACTTTATTAAAAAGTAATGGCTATTTGTATAATTTCAAGGAATATGACATGCTTATGTCAATGCCGTTTGAAATAAAAACCATTATTTCGTGCAAGTTTATGTATATGTACATAAAGTCGCTGGGACTGCCTTATGCTCTTTCAGTTTCCATGATGGTGGGCTATGGACTTTCAGTAAAGCCTGCATTCTATGTATATCCTTGCTGGCTGATTATCTCGTTATTTCTGCCACTTATCCCTACGGTTCTGGCATCAGCAATCGGAAGTATTGTGGCTTCCGTCGGACACGGAAATCGTTTTCAGAAGATGATTCAGACTGTACTGATTTTTGCTCTTGTTATTTTCAGCTTTATGATTCGTTTTATCATTGAGAGCATAGTCAGAGATTCTAAGGGAGAAGAGATACTTGAACAGATTTCAGGTGTCTCTGACGCAACGGGAAATTATTATCCCCCTGCAAATTGGTTCAGAATGGCAATTGTGGATGGCAACATTCTGGCTATGATAGCAATTATTCTTGTATCAGTAGTGATTTTTGTTGCATATTATACAATCATTTCCAAGGTTTATAAAAAGCTTAACTCAAGACTTTCTGCCAACGCTGTGCATAAAACAAAGGGTGAAATCAAATTCAGCAAAAAGAGCGTGGTAAGGTGTATTGCAATCAAGGAAGTGAGAAGACTTTTCGCCTCTGTAACATATATGACAAATCTTGGAATCGGACCGCTGATGGTGGTAATTATGGGTGTTGCCTCTCTGTTTTTCCCTGCGAGCAAAGTGATAGAAACATTGTTTCAGGGGGCACCCATTGAGCCTGAAAAAATAGTTCCGGCAATTCCTTTTGTTATTTATTTCTTTACAGGAATGATGTCAACAACATGCGTTACTCCTTCTCTGGAGGGCAAGAATTATTGGATTATCAAGAGCATGCCGATAAAACCTGCTGATGTTTACAGAGGAAAGATGCTTTTCAATCTGTATGTTGAGGTTCCTTTTTCTGTGTTCAGTGTAAGCTGCTTATGCTTCTGTTTCAGAACAGACATATTAACATGGCTTGTTCAGGTGCTTCTTGTTACAGCTCTGTGCCTGTTCTCCACATCTTTCGGAATGATACTTGGAATCAAGCATATGAAGCTCGAGTGGGAAAATGAGATTGAAGTAATTAAACAAGGAACTGCAGTTGGTTTTTATATAATGATAAACATGTTTTTAACCATGGCAGCAGGTGCAGCAGCAGTAATCGGAAGTTTTACAATTAACAGCAATATTATCCAGCTTGGGATTGCGGTTATTTATGTGATAATCGCCTTAATCTGCTATAGAATAGTAATCAAGAAGCCCTTGAAATAGATACAAGTAATTGCTATACTTTATTTTGTATAACTACAAAATAAGAGCCACAATGGCTTGTATATAAAAGAGGCAGATTATGGGTACGATTATACCTTATGACCCCCGTTGGCCATATCACCGAAGAGCAAAATCGGCGTATAAAACCATTCAGCAGATAAAACGCAATAATGAGGAAAATATCTATCTTAAAGTGCGTTACAACTATGTTAACTATATTGACACATTACCCTTGGATGATAAGGCTGTGTTAATAGAGTCTCAGCATGGTACTGAGCTTAATGGCAATGTGTTCTATGTAATTCGATACATGGCATCGGCACCGGAATTTAAGGATTATAAGCTGTATTTATCCACCACGGCCAGCCGGGAAGCACTTATGAAAAGTGTTCTCAACAGCCATGGAATAAAGAATGTTAATCTGGTGGTTCTTTCATCAGATATGTATTTCAGACTTCTGGCAACGGCCAAGTACCTTATTAACGATAATACATTTATGCCCTGGATGATTAAGAGAGAGGGACAGGTGTATCTTAATACATGGCACGGAACGCCGTTGAAGTGTCTTGGAAGAAAGATGGAAACAGGTTTTTCGGCCATCGGAAATGCTCAGAAGAACTTTATTGCTGCAGATTATCTGCTTTATCCTAACCAATATACAATGGATCATATGGTCAGCGACTATATGGTGGAAAATCTTACAAGCAGCACATGCGTTATTTCAGGCTATCCGAGAAACGAGGCCTTTTTCGATGAGGCGTCAGCTAAGAAAATACGTGAGAAACATGGGCTTAACGGGAAAAGGGTATACGCCTATATGCCTACCTTCAGAGGAAGTGCCTCAGAAGGAAAAACCGCTAAAAGCGATGCTTTTCTTTTGTATTACCTCTATCAGATCGATGGAATGCTTAAGGAGGACGAAGAGTTTTATATTAATCTTCATCCAGTATCCAAGTCCAGCATTGATATGAAAAGCTTTAAGCACGTAAAGGCATTCCCCGAGGAATATGAGACATATGAATTCCTCAATGCCTGCGATATGCTTGTAACAGACTATTCAAGTGTTTTCTTTGATTATGCCGTGTTAAGAAGAAAAATAGTTCTCTTCACCTTTGACAAAGAGGACTACCTTAAGGACAGAGGCTTGTATCTGAACATAGATGATCTGCCCTTCCCAAAGGTCGGAAATCCTTCTGAACTGTTGGCAGAGCTGCGTTCAGAAAAGAATTATGATGATACTGAATTTGTAAATACATATTGTCCTTATGAGGGGGCAGATGCAACAAAGCGACTCTTAAATCTTGTCTTCTTTAATAAGTCAGAGGGCATGATTACCAAGCCTGTGCCCGATAACGGAAAGAAAAATGTATTTATATATGCAGGCAATCTTGCGAGAAACGGAATAACTCAGAGCCTGAAGAATCTCCTTGCAACATGGGAATCTGATGACAGTAATCTGGTTATTGTCATAAAAACGGAAAAAATGGAAGGAAACGAGGAAGTCCTTAAGGAAATAGCAAAGAACCATACGTTCTATTGCATGATGGGAAACCAGATGTTTACGCTTAAGGAACGTTTCAGAAGAGAAATATTTGTAAAGGACCTTATTTCTACCGCTTATTACGTGAGAAAGAACGGAAAATCTTTACGAAAGGAGCTTATCCGTTCCTTTGATAAGGCACGAATTGATCAGGTTGTTCAGTTTAATGGCTACGAGAAAGAGACTACTGTTCTGTTTTCACTTATGAAACAGAAGAGTGCAATTCTTGTGCATAATGATATGGTTCAGGAGAATGCGGTCAAGAAGAACATCTCAAAAAGTGGCCTGAAATATGCATATTCTCACTATGATCAGGTTTGTGTAGTTACAGACGATCTTATACCTTCCACAAAGGAACTTGGGGCAAGTCAGAAAAGAATATGCGTCTGCAACAATATTATTGACTATAAAACAGTGCTGGAAAAAGCCAATCGTGATATTGAATTTGGAGAGGATACTGTTGTATGGCAGAGTAAGGCGAAGCTTCAGAACATCCTTTCATCAAAAGGCCATAAGTTTATAAGCATCGGCAGATTTTCACCGGAAAAGGGACATTTGAGATTGCTGGATGCATTTAAGAAGATTGCTGATGAACATGATGATGCACGCCTTATCATTATTGGCGGAGTGTCCAATTTTGACTATTTCGAACTTACTCAGGATAAAATAAAGAAACTTAAACTTACCGATAAGGTAGTTCTTGTTAAGGATATTGCTAACCCATATCCTATTGTTAAACAACGTGATTCGTTCATTCTGAGCTCATTTTATGAGGGCTTCGGACTCGTTCTTGCGGAAGCGGATATTTTAGGGCTTCCTGTGGTAAGTACCGATATTGTGGGTCCCAGAGAGTTTTTCAAAAAGCACAAGGGTATGCTTGTGGAAAACAGTGAAGAAGGACTGGTTAAGGGCCTGAATATGCTTTATAGCGGACAGGTAAGCCCCATGAAAGTGGACTATGAAGAGTATAACCACAATGCATTGAAACAGTTTGAAAGAATTTTATAATCGGTAAGTCATATGAATATTGTAAAAAAAGTTCTTAAAATGATTAAAGGCGGCTTTAAGTTTGTGAAAAACTATTTAAGCCGTAATATGATAAGACGTACAATGTATGCCGGCTATTACAAAAAGCTTGCTCTTAAAGAAAACGTAATTCTTTATGAGGCCTTTTTTGGACGCGGCATGCTTTGTGGTCCCTATGCTATTTTCCTTGAGGCATTGAATGACAAGAGAATGGATAACTTCACTCATGTCTGGGCCATTGAAAACAAAGATGAGATGAAGCGACTTAAGGCTGAGTATAAAGCGTACAAAAATGTACGCTTTATTCACTATGGCTACACAGATTACATAAAGGCACTTGCATCCGCAAAATACCTTGTAAACAATGTGTCTTTCCCTTCCTTCTATACAAAAAAGGAAGGACAGGTTTACCTTAATACATGGCACGGCATTCCGCTTAAATCCTTGGGCTTTGATATGCCTAATGGTGCCATAGAAGTCAGCAATGTGCTTAAAAACTTCCTGGCAACAGATTACATGATTTCTGCGAATCCGTTTCTTACGGAGATTTACAAAAAGGCTTACAAGCTTGAGGGGCTTTACGAAGGAAGCATTATTGAGGAGGGATATCCCCGACTTGATATTCTGTTCAGATTTTCCAGAGAAGATATTTTCAAAAAGCTTTCTGCCTTTGGCGTAAATCCTGATCCCAACAAGAAAATTATTTTATATGCACCCACCTGGAAGGGGGAAAACTACGCTCACGCAGATGCAAGTGTGGACGTTTATTTTGAGTTTAAGGAGAAGCTGGAAAAGCTTATAGATACGAATAAGTACCAGATACTGATTAAGCCGCATCAGCGTGTTTATCAGCTGGCAAAAGAGAAGCTGGATAAGGATTTTATCGTTCCGGCCATGATGGATGCCAATGAGATTCTTAACGTGACGGATGTGCTTATCAGCGACTTTTCAAGCATTTTCTACGATTATCTCTCCACAGGAAGACCTGTTCTTTTCTTCATTGAAGATGTGGAAAGCTACAAGGAACAGCGTGGAATGTACCACGGTCTTGATCACCTTCCGGGACCTGTTGCGGAGAACATTACAGACCTTTCAAAGCTTATTAACAACCTTTCTGAGGTGGAAAAACAGTGGAAGGAAAAGTATGATCAGGTGGCAGAATATGCGGCCGCAGTAAAAGAAGGCGGTGTGTCGAAGAAAATCATTGATATCGCTTTCTTTAACGAGACAAAGAACTACAAGATTACAAAGTGCAGACATGATAAGAAACGCATCTTCATTTCGCGTGGTAAAATGCTTAATAACGGTATCACTACGGCCTTTATTAATCTTCTGAATGCTATTGATTATGATAAGTATGACGTTACGGTTATGATTGCCAGATGCCCGGAAGACAGTAAAACCAAGAGCTATCAGAATATCAATCCCAATGTGCGTGTCATTTACAGAAACAGCACATATAACATGACAATCCCGGAAAACATAAATTATCGACTTACAAATCGCTTTGGAATGAAGAACATCTATAAGCCCATTTTTAAGAGAGAGTGGGACAGATGCTATCCTGGCTGTAATTTTGATATTCTTGTGGATTATGAGGGCTATAACTATTTTTATCAGCTCTTATTGCTTCAGAACACAGATAAGCCCAAATATGTTTGGCTCCATAATGACATGATGGAGGAATATTCCATCAAGTATGAGTGGCTTATGAAAATCTTCAAAATCTATGATCTTTATGACGGAGTTGTGGCATGCGGCAGGGAAATCATGGATGTAAACAGGGAGAAGCTGGTTCCGAAGTTTATTAAAGGTGAGAAACTTACTCAGGCAAACAATGTTATCAATTTTGAGAGAGTACTTGAGAAATCTGCTCAGGATGTTCCGGTGGATGAAAACGGAAATAAGCGATATCTTGTTTCTGAGAGTTATTTTACGGAGCACTGGGAAAACGGTGAACTGGTGAGAGAAGAGTTTGATGAGGAATATATGCCCTTTACGCCTGAAACCGGGAAACAGGGACGCAGGAACATCAGATTTGTGACAATAGGCCGCCTCAGCATTGAAAAGAATCAGGAAGCGTTAATCAGAGCCTTTGCACGTCTAAATAAGGAAAATCCGGACACATATTTGTATATTCTCGGAGACGGACCCCTTAAGGAAGAATTGCTCGACCTGATTTCAAAACTCAAAATGACAGAACACATTTTTATGCCGGGCTTCTGCATAAATCCTTACATCGTATTAAAGAATTCCGATTGCTTCATTTTGCCGTCACACCATGAAGGACAGCCGGTAGTGGTTCATGAAGCGAGAACGCTTCACCTGCCTATTATTGTTTCCGATTTTTCTTCGGTAAATGGTGTTCTTACAGAAAACGGACAGTTGGTCATCGGGCAGAGCGAGGAGGATATTTACGGTGGACTTTGTGCGTTTATAAAGGGTGAAGTTCCTGCAGGATATCATTTCGACTATAAAGAATACAACGAGGAAGCATATCAGCAGTTTATAAGTGCTATCGGAGCATGATTCAATGAAGATTTTGATTTTCAGAGGAAAATTGAAGAATAATGGCATAAGCACAGCACTGGTGAACTTGTTGGACAGCATTGATTTTTCAAAACATTCTGTGACGCTTATTATGGTCTACGACAAGAAATTCCGAAATTCCGGTGTTGCAGAGAAAATCAATTCCAATGTCCGTGTAATCTGCAAGCGTACTACCTTTATGGGGATGATGTATGAGCAGCTTGTTCGTAAAACCGATCTGATAAATTCCAAAACAAAAGGCTATCAGAGATTTATTGACAGGGACAGAAAAAGCCTTCTTGGAAGCGAGGATTTTGATTGTGTCATAGACTTTGACGGTTATAACCTGTACTATAATCACTTCCTTACAGGCATGAAGGGAAAGAAATGCATATGGCTCCACAACGACATGATGTCCGAGTATGAGACAAGGTCTCCCTGGCTTAAAAGGAACTTTAAGGAGTATGGTTCATTTGACGCAATAGTATCCTGTGGTGCAGGGGTTAATGAGGTCAATAAGCATAATCTTTGCGAAAAATACGGTATTCCCGAAGACAAGTTTGTTTTTGTACCCAATCTTGCTACAACGGATCGAGTATATAAAATGGCAGAAGAGGCTGGGGCCTTTGAACCGGAAAAAAACTGCATAAGTTTTATATCCGTGGGACGATGCAGCGTGGAAAAGAACCATTCAGCCCTCATAAAAGCCTTTAAGCGAGTTTATGACGAAAATAAGTCAGTAAGGCTGATTATTCTGGGGGAAGGGCCATTGCTTGATGAAGAAAGGGCACTGTCTGATACTCTTGGAATAAAAAATGTTGTTTATCAGCCGGGATTGGTGATGAATCCATATGCAATAATGAAAAAATGCGATTGCTTCATTCTTCCTTCTTTGCATGAAGGGCAGCCCATGGTAGTGGCAGAGGCAAGAGCACTGAAAATGCCTATAATTCTGGGGGACTTTTCTACTGTTGAAGGCTGCTGTACCGAAGACGGTCAACTTGTTTGCAAAAATGATGAAGAGGGTCTGTATAAGGCAATGAAATCCTTTATCAATGGTGAGGTGCCTTCAGACTATGAGTTCAACGAAGAAAAGTATAATCAGGATGCAATGGAAAAGTTCTATGAAGTAATTCAAGGTTAACTGATTAGCGAATTGTAAACTTGAAAACAAATGGAGTTTACAATTCGCTTTTTATGTGTTATATATATCATGCGCAAATAATAAAGGAATCGATTCATATGTTAATTAAAGAGCAAATATTACTGATGCTTGAGGAAAACAAAGGCGAAGCCATATCCGGAGAGGAAATGGCGGAAAGATGCAAATGTACCAGAGCAGGCGTATGGAAAGCTATTAAGGCTCTGCAGAATGAGGGGTACGAAATAGAAGCGGTAAGCAATAAGGGATATACACTTAAAACTTCCGCAGATGTGCTTTCACAGTCATTTATTGCCAATCGCCTGAAGGATGCCGGTTTTAGTCTGGGAGTAGTATGCGAGCAGGAAGTTGACTCCACAAATGAGGTGGCAAAAGGATTTTCAGCAAAGGTGGGAAAGGAAAATCTGCTTGTTGTGGCAGCCCATCAGACCGCAGGAAAAGGGCGTAAAGGACGCAGCTTTTATTCTCCCGATAATACCGGAATATATTTTTCATTGCTTCTCCATCCTGAAGTAAGAGCAGAAGAGGCGGTGAATCTTACCACTCTTGCGGTTACTGCGGAAGCAGAAGCACTTGAATATATTACCGGCTACGAGACTAAAATCAAGTGGGTAAACGATGTGTGGATCCGTGAAAAAAAGATTTCAGGAATCCTTACTGAAGGTGCTACTTCCTTTGAGGATGGCATGATGGAATATGTTGTCGTGGGTATCGGTATCAATTTGTACGAACCAGAAGGCGGTTTCCCGACAGATATAAAACATATTGCAGGTGCTGTTTATGAGGACAATATTTCCAGAGAGAATCTCAGAAACCTTGTAGTATCCGAAATCGTAATCCGTTTTATGCAGTATTACAAAGAACTGCAACAGAAAACATACATGAAGGATTACGAAAAAAGATGCTTTGTGATCGGAAAAGAGGTAACAATCATGTCTTCCGATCACGAAAAGCTGGAGGATGAAAGGGTTCTTGTTCTGGGAATCGATAATGATTGTCATCTGCATGTTCGCCATAAGGACGGCCGAGAGAGTTTTCTATCAAGTGGTGAAATCAGTGTAAAACTTGATTGAAAGAGACGAGAAAATGAAAAATAAGAATTATGTTTATAATATGGTTGTAATAGCCATGTTTGCAGCAGTACTTGGAGTAGTTGCACCCTTCAGCATTAACATTGGCCCCATCCCCATTTCTTTTGCCACAATGATCGTAATGATTGCGGCATTTGCTTTGGGCCCCGTAAGAGCTACAGCCAGTGTAGGTATATACCTTTTACTCGGACTTGTGGGAGTTCCCGTATTTTCAAACTGGGGAGCAGGCCCCGGAAAGCTGTTCGGACCTACAGGCGGATACCTTATCGGATATTTATTCCTTTCCGCTATTGTGGGAGCATTTGCAATTCTCGGAGAAAAGTGTAAGATAAAGAATAAAGAATCAAAGCTTGGCACTGTAATGTTTTACGTTACAGGGGTGGCAGGCATGATTGTTGGTAACGTTGTTCTTTACTTCTTCGGCACTGCATGGTTCCTTCTTATATCCGAAGGAAAAACTCTGGAGACAGCACTGACTTATTGCGTTATTCCCTTCCTTCCCGGAGATGCAATCAAGTGCGTTATCGCCGTTGTTCTGGGGCCTGTCCTTGCGAATGTAGTAAAGAGATTCCAAAGATAAGCAGGAGACTATTATGGCCGGCAGATGTGTTATTATTTCCGGAGGTGACTATTCTGAATGTTTAGTCCCGAACTCAGAGGATTTTGTTATTGCTTGTGATAAGGGCCTGGAATGGGCAAGAAAAATGGATGCAAAGGTAGACCTTCTTATAGGTGATTTTGATTCATATCTTGGAGACAGACCGAAAGAACTTTCCACAATAACCCTTCCTCACGAAAAGGATGATACAGATACTCATTTTGCTGTTAAAGAGGCTATAAAAAGAGGGTTTGATGAGATAATCCTCACCTGTGCCTGGGGCGGACGTTTCGATCATGCGTTTGCCAATATTCAGACCTGCAGATTTGCTTCAGAAAATGGATTAAAGGTATCTTTGCTTGATGAAAGAGTACAATTTTATTTTCTGACGGGCGGAAAGAACGAAAGCATAAAAATACAAAAAAATGAGGCTATGGCCGTATCGTTGTTTGCTCTTTCGGATGCGTGCAGCGGAGTAAAGATTTCCGGTACACAGTATGAGCTGGAAGATGCATCTCTTACAGGTGATTTCCCTATAGGCACAAGCAACGAATGGGAGAAAGCCGAAGCCGAATTTGAAATAAAAGAAGGCACAATGATGATTGTGCTGTCAAAGATGTAAAAAGAGGGCGGTTCTGATTTGAACCGCCCTTTTCGTAGTCTTGAAAAAATTAGTCCTCAACGATAAGGAACTTCTTTGATGCAGGTACAGAGAAAAGAACGATTGCACCAATAAGTGTAAGAATAAGCTCAGGAAGCATATAAGCTCCATTGTAGAGGAGGCTGTAAAGGTAGGTGTTGTCTGTGCTGAAACCGTCCCAGAGAGCACCATAGCTCTTCCAAAGGAGACAGCCGGAAAGGAAATGAACACCAAATCTTAATACTACTGCACAGCTGATACCGATAATCCATCCGGGAAGCCCCTTCTTTCTAAGGAAGCCTGCAATACCGATTGCACTGTAAGCAAGAACGTAATCAAGGAAAATGCAGGCAATGAGAGCGACAGGAGTAAGTCCCCAGCCGAAGAGGCCATCAATAATTCCCTGAAGAAGCTGAATAAGAGAGAATACAAAAGCACAAATCATACCCCAGCCTGTGCCGCGTCTGATGGAATAAACCACGATGGGCAACATGGAGAGAAGTGTTACAGAACCGCCCCAGGGCATCTTGTAAACTCTGATAAAGCTTAAAACTGTGGCAAGAGCCACCATAACTGCTGCTTCGACAAGTTTTCTTGTCTTTTCGTTTTTCATATAAAAAATCCTCCTATAGGCATATGTTGCTTACGGAGGTTAGAATAAATCTGCTTCCTTACGCCGGTATTATCCGGGTCAAGTCATGAGGGACAACAGGGAATCCTGTATCTCAGCAAAAAGCGCCCCTAGCACATATGCATATTTTGTGTCTTGCGACTAAATCATTATAATTGATTGGTCGTAGATGTCAACAGTCTTATCATTATTCCTGCGTTTTTCAAATATATGTGAGGAAACTTGCTATTTAGTGAAGAAGCCTAAGGCGATGGCATCAGGGCCGGCATGGGTACCCACTGCACAGCCGATGGTCATAATAGGGCAGTTTTCAGGGGTTATTCCGGGAGGAAGAAGGTGAGCACTGTCTTCAATATAGACTCTGAGGAGAGCATCGGAAATGCCGCTGTAGCCTAATTGAATAGGCATGTCGGGATCGATTCCGCCGAGCTTTGCGATATCATTATTAAGATGATTGTTGGCACTCTTTGAGCCACGAGCGGCGCCCATAAGATCGATTCGTCCCTCATTTGTGGTGATTACAGGCTTCAACTGCAGAATGCCGCCTGCAACTGCCGCGGTCTTACTGATTCTGCCGCCTCGTTTAAGAAACTCCAAAGTATTAAGCATTGCAATGGCATGACATTTTGGACGCTTCTCAATAAGTATATCCAGCATCTCCTTTGCAGAAAGCCCCTGGTCTCTGAGCCTTACGGCGTAATCTACGAAGGCACGGGCGCCGATGGATACGTTAAGTGTGTCAATGACAAAAACATCATCAAAATCGTCTGCAGCGATTAATGCACTCTGATATGTGCCGGAAAGCTCGGAGGACATGGTAAGAATCAGTATTTCATCATCCGGGTGGGCACACTTTTCACTGTTGATTGCCTCCGCAAATTCTGCAGGGTTAACCTGGCTGGATACGGGAAGGGAATCGAATTCAATAAGTCGCTTATAAAACTGGTCATGGGTTATTGTGAGACCATCTTCATAAGTTACATTATCAAAGGTTACATGAAGCGGAACTACTTTAATATCCTGATTGTTTTTTGAAGGGATATCAGTTCCTGAATCTACAATTATTCTTACTGCCATATATAAAACCTCCAACAGAAAATTAGATTTTTGATTTACTTTTTAATGCAATGTGGCTACAATAATGGTGGGGGTAACCCCCAAGTCAATAAACTTTTTGGAGATGTTAGATGTTAAACGATGAGTATTGTATTACCAGCGGAGAATTTCAGAAAATGTGCCAGACGACAAGGGATTGCTTGCGACACTATGCGGAAACAGGTATCTTGGTTCCCTATACGAATCCTGAAAATGGGTATCATTATTACAGCTATGCACAGGTTGGATCTTTTTATATGATTAAGGTCCTCAGAGAGATGGACACACCCATTGCCAACATTTCCGCATTCCTTAATAACGCTGAGAATATGGGCGGACAGGACTTCATGGGGGATCAATATAAGAACCTTCTGAAAAAACGCAGGGAGCTGGACGAAAAAATAAAGGCAACAGGAAATATGATCTGGTTTTTGGAGTTTAGCAGGAAGATGACCGGCGAGGAACCTGTTCTTCTGGAAATCGACGGGCAAATCAGTATAAAAGCCACAGCAATTACAGGAAGGAAGGCGTATTCAATAAAAGATGTGCCGGAGGATGTGAAAAGGCATCTTAATCAATTTGGTGAAAATGAATCCGCATTTCCCATGGGAGCAGTCATCCTGAAAGAAGATTTTATGCAGGAGGATTATCGCTACGATAAGCTGTTCAGCCCCATTAAACCTAAAAAAACAAATAAATCGGGGAAGACAAAACTTGTGGGTATTGCTATCAGTTCGTCGCCGATGTACAATGTAGATATCAGGGTAGGATATAAGGCATTGGAGGAATTTCTTAAAAAGAACGGCCTTCAGGCAAAATCAGATATTTATGTTCTTTCGCTTGTTAATATAACCGATCCGTCAGGAGAAAGAAGATACTTAAAATGTGCCGCAATAATTGTATAAAACATAAGAATCAGAACTTTATTGGGAGAAGCAGATGAACGACGATTACATTACAATGACTTTAGGAAAACAGAAGAACATTGCACTTATTGCTCACGATGGCATGAAGCCGGCACTCATACAGTGGTGTGAGGATAACAAAGATATTCTCAGCAAGCATTTTCTTTGCGGTACAGGAACGACTGCAAGAATGATTGCGGACAGAACAAATCTTCCCGTAAGAGCCTATAATTCAGGCCCTTTGGGTGGTGACCAGCAGATTGGAGCAAAAATCGTTGAGGGAAAGATTGATCTTGTTATTTTCTTTTCTGACCCGTTTACTGCACAGCCTCACGATCCTGACGTAAAGGCTCTTTTAAGAATTGCATCGGTTTATGACATACCTATTGCCAACACGAGAGCAACCGCAGACTTTATGATTAAGTCCGCATTAATGGATACAGAGTACGAGCACAAAATCATCAACTTTGATAAGCAGGTAAGAGAAAGAGCCGAAAACTTAAAATAATGACAACAAAAGGGCCTTGGAGCATAACTCCAAGGCCCTTTCGCATGAGTAGAGATGTTATCTGACAATTAAGGAAAAATCGATAGTAATATTTTTGATGTTTACAACATCAGTTGCTTTAAGTGGTGTCGGAGTTGCACCAATCAGCACCCCGGTAAAGGTTCTGGCACCGTCCGGAACGCCTGTAACCCACTGGTTAAAGAGATTTACTCTCATACACTTACCATCGTCGGAGCTGGTGTAGGGCTGACCGTTTATTGTGTACTTCTGACCATCAAGATAAATGGCATTTATTTTGATGACACCATTAGGGTAGAGACGCTCACCATCTGCGATAGCAAGGGCTGCAAAGGTTAATCCGTTGTTTCCGCCTTCAAAATCAAGACTTACCTGATAATTTCCGGGACCGGTAACAACTGTGTTGGTGGCCTTTATTCCGGCAGTGTTGTCCGCAGGATTAAAGGTATCGCCTACACTGTAGGTTCCGGCTCCGCCATTCCACATAATCCAGGCAACAGGGGTTTCGACCTCATATTGTTCTACATCTGACCACATGCCGGGGGAGGCGGCTTTGGCTGTCTTCATGCTTTCATTGATGCGATTTGTGTACTGAGGTTCGCCTGTTGCAACCTCTTCCTGGTAGCAGCGTTTTGTAAACAGATCAAGAAGCTGATCGTCCATCATTGTAAGCTTTTTCTTGGAATAGAAATCGTTACAGCTCCAGAGAACAGGACAGAAGTTAAGCTTGTCACAGTTATCGAGAAAGTAGGTTGTATAAAGCTCTGTATTTGTTTTCTTTGTATGGGTTCCGCCCTCATAAACGGGAAGGGCACCGTACTCGCCGATAATGACACCGTATCCTGCATCGGTGAACTTGGTCATTTTTGCAAGAGTGTCTTCCATATAGGTGAATTCTTTTGTGATTCCCCAACGGGACTGCTTTTCAGCTCCACAGTAGTTCCAAGGATCATAGTAATGAACGGAAATAAGAAGCTTGCCGTCTACAGTATCCTTAGGCATTATGAACTTACTGTTGCAGGTAAGATCAATATTTGTATTGTAGCCCGCAATAAGAAGGAAACGACTTGAATTCTTTCCACCGGAGGAACGTATCACATCAACAAACTTCTGATTAATGCTGTTTGTCATTTCGTACTTTCCGTTCTCGGTAAGGAAACCGGAGTCAGTGCATAAAGTATTATCGTTAAGGCTGTTGCCAAGCTCCTCATTAGCGGATTCGAAAATAAGCATTTCAGGATAATCCTTAAAACGCTGAGCTATCTGTGACCACATAGATTCGTAAAGAGACCACGCCTTTTCTACGGTTTCAGGTGTCTTGGAACCAAACATTCCCCACCAACCACCATCCCAATGGTCATTGACGATTACGAACATTTCGGCGTCTAAAGCGTAGTTTACGATTTCTTCCACCCTGTCAAGAAGGGCAGGAGCGATGGTATAGTCACCATTTTCGTAATCCATCATATTTGTCCAGGCAACAGGAATTCGAATGGTATCGAAGCCACAGTTCTTCATGCCTTTAATCATTTCTGCAGTAGTAACAGGCTGACCCCAATAGGTTTCGTAGGAAGAAACCTTAGCCTTGGTACCAAGGTTTGCGTGACCGTAAGCTTCCATTGTGTTGCCAAGGTTTATGCCATTTCCGAGATATCTTGTAAGTGAAACAGAATTCATGTCTGAAAAATTCATTGAACTGAAAACGGCGTTGTTTACATAGGTATTAGTTGTTTCAACAGTCACCTCAGGCTTTTTTTCCTCGTTCCAATGCATATCGGATAATGTAAAGGTAATAACGATTGTTTTGGGGGATTTGACGGAAGTGAAATTCGCCACATGATCTTCTGTGGAATTTACCTCGGCCACAAGAGAACCGTCCCAGGCGTTAATCGGGTCATTTGTATCGAATATTCCCGAGGACTTGAAGGCGCTTTTAGGTGCTTCCTGAGTTATGGTGAGAGGAGTGCCGTCCACCATAATTTCGTCAAACATAATATTACAGCTCTTTAGCGGGGACTGATTACCTTTTGCTGTTCCCATGTCCAGAAGATAGATGGCAGTCAGATTTGTAAGACTGCTGACGCCCTTTGATTTGGCTTCTGCCGAAAGGTCGGTATCACAATCGAAATAAAGGGTATATTGACCTTCTTTTGTGACGTATATTGAACAATCAGAAGCCTCGTTAGTATAGTGAGAATTATCTGCATCGTTGTAATATACGTTAATCGCAAGCTCTATGAAGTTGTCTCCGGCGGGCTTTGTCGTAAGCTCCGAAGGGATTTCAGGAATATTGCTTTTGGCAGGAGCTTCCGTGGCGGTTGGTGCTTCGGTTACTGCAGGCGTATCTGTAGGTGCTGCCGTGGGAGCAGTGGTAATGGTAGGAGCAGGAACAGGCTCCTCCGGCTTGGTGCTGCCACATCCCGCTGCCATTATTGAAAGCATCATAATGCATGACAGCATTAAACACGATAATTTCTTTTTCATCTTTTCTCCTTTCGATGGAAAGAGTATTAATTCTGTTTTATTGATTATAATGATAAGGGAGATTATAGAACATAATAAGATTTAGATTTTTTAACAGTAAAAATCTGCGATATTGTGGGAAATTGTGATATAATCAATGAAATTATTTACGAGAGGGGAATAATAATGCCTAAATTCGAAGTAAAAAAAGATTTTCTTCTGGACGGACAGCCAATGAAAATAATCGCAGGGGGAATGCACTATTTTCGGGTTGTCCCGGAATATTGGAGAGACAGACTGGAAAAAATGAAAGCCCTGGGCTGCAATACGGTAGAAACTTACGTTGCCTGGAATATGCATGAGCCTCAAAAGGGAAAATTCTGCTTTGAAGGGATATGTGACATAAAAAGATTTCTGGAAACGGCAGCTGAACTTGGCATGTATGCCATTGTTCGCCCATCGCCCTATATTTGTGCAGAGTGGGAGTTCGGAGGCCTTCCCGGATGGCTTCTTTCCGAGGACGGAATAAGAGTACGAACAAGACAGGAAGCATTTCTCACCCATGTAAGGGACTATTACAAGGAACTGTTCAAAATTCTGACACCTATGCAGATTACCCATGGTGGTAATATCATTTTGTTCCAGATTGAAAATGAGTATGGCTCCTATGGTGAGGATGAGGAGTACATGAAAGCGATAAAGGCCATTATGGAAGAAAACGGTGCCGATGTTCCTATGTTTTCTTCCGATGGACCCTGGTATGATTACCTTTCCTGCGGAGGCATCAAGGGAGTGCTTCAGACCGCCAACTTTGGTTCCCAAGGCCATGAACAGTTTAAGATTCTTAAGTCTCACATAGGAGAAGACAAGCCACTTATGTGCTCAGAATTCTGGGTTGGCTGGTTTGATGCCTGGGGAGATAAGGAACATAATCATTCAAGCATAGAAGAACATATGAAGGATCTGGATGAAATACTTTCTGAAGGCTCCGTAAGTATTTATATGTTTGAAGGCGGAACAAACTTTGGGTTTATGAATGGCGCAAATTATTATGACCATCTGACACCGGACGTAACATCATATGACTATGACGCCCTTCTTACCGAAGACGGACAGATTACAAAGAAATACGAAGGCTTTAAGGAAATAATCTCAAAATATGTAGACATTCCGGAAGTGGAATTTACAACAAAAATAGAGAGAAAGAGCCTCGGTAATGCGGTGCTTACAGATGTAAAGAGCTTATTTGACTGCCTTGATGAAATATCCGCACCGGTGGAAAGTCATTTCGCTCTTCCTATGGAAAAGCTTGGACAGAACTATGGATATATTCTTTACCGTACCGAGCTTAAGAGAGAAACTGAAATATCAAAGTTCAGCCTTATGAAGGCAAATGACCGTGCCAACGTATTCCTTGACGGGAGAAGGCTTATAAAGCTGTATGACAGAGAACTTTTACAGGAATACAAATTCCAGGAAAAGAATGTGCAGAATAAAGGCCTGGATATTCTGGTGGAAAATATGGGCCGTGTTAACTATGGTGCCAATATGGACTATCAGCAGAAGGGAATTGCGGGAGGCGTAATACTCAACGGACACCATCATTATGGCTTCAGACAGTATACGTTACCTATGGACAATCTGGATAAGCTGACCTTTAATGAAACTACCAAGGTTAATGGTGAATTCGAAAGCAGCACGGTGCCTGCATTTTATCGATACGAGCTTGACGTAAATGAGAAGGCAGATACCTTCCTTGATATGACAGGCTTTGGAAAGGGCTGCGTAATTCTCAATGGCTTTAATCTCGGACGTTTCTGGGAGGTGGGACCTCAGCACACTCTTTACGTGCCTGCTCCGCTTCTTAAAGAAGGAAAAAATGAAATAATAGTATTTGAAACAGAAGGAAAGGCAAAAGCTTCTATCGAAACAAAGGACGAGCCGCTTCTGTAGTCAAAGGAGATATATGAAGAAAATCAGAATATTATTTGTTGTGCTTATGGTTTTATGCTTATGTGCCTGCACAAAGGAAAAAGAACCGACAACCATAAGCGTGCCGACAGCTACAAATGTGCCTGTTCCTACAGAAACTCCGGCAGAGACAAATGCTCCGGCAGAGACAAATGCTCCGGCAGAGACAAGTACACCGACAGCTACAAGTACATCGGCACCTACTGATACGCCGATGGCCACAAGTACACCGGCACCCACAAACACTTTGGCACCTACGGATACACCGATACCTACAAGTACGCCGACGCCTGCAAGCGTTCCGGTAAATGTGATAAGTGATGCGGAAGAACTGGAAAAAACGCTTATTCAGCAGGGAGCCAAGGGAAGTAAGGCGACGGGCTTTATTACTACAAAAAACACTACGTTTGAAACAGAGTATCTGAATTTTGAAATTGAAAAGAATATTTACATTCCTTCATACTTGGCGGAAAAATCTGATGAAATGTGCAAGGGAATAGAAGCAGTTACAGGACTTTCCTTTAAGGGTGGAAGATTCTCGGACTGCAAAATAAATGTTTCCGTTCAGAAGCATAATATTTTTGAGGAAGGAATGTCAAAATCGGAGGTTTTTTCCGGTGCATGTGCATGGAATGACAACATTATCATCATGCCCGGAGATCTTCTTTTGGGAAATTCCACTTCTTTCGCTCATGAACTGGCTCACGCACTGGAAAATGAGTATGATAATGTGCTCAGTGCAGGAATGGTTCTTACCGAGGGCTTTTCAACAAATACGGAATATTTTGTGTCTAAATATTTTGAAGAGAACGACCATGAAATGGCTGCAATTCTATATCCCTCCGATTTTAATAACTCCAACTATTCTATTGATGATGATGGAGATGCTCTTTATGAACAACCTCTGAAATATTGGATGGAGAATGGATTTGAAGGAAGCGGAAATGGCCTGTATTCCATCGGCTACAGACTGCTGCAGTATTTCAAAGACCTTACGGGAAGCTACAGTGGATGGATAAAGACATTCAGTGAAACCTACAATGCGAATGAATTTTACCAGCTTACTCCGGAGGAGCAGATAAACCTGATTGAAAAAGCTTATGGAAGCGGTACTGCTGATGGCTTCTATACATGGGTTAAAAATCACAAGGCTTCCTTTGATGTTGTAGCTGACAGCGTATGGGACTTAAGCAATGCGAAGAATATTGTTATTTTCCCCGAATACAACGCCATAGACAACGAAACAAGGCTGGGAGGCTGGTTCACCAAAAACGTTAAATACAATGATTTATGCATAGATCTTGTTCCCTATAAGTTTTATCTGGAAGAATATAAGGGAGAATATGTCGGCTCACTTATACTGCATTCCACCAATAAAATCACTATTGAGCGTTTTGATGCTGACGGAAAATCATTGGGTACCGTCACTGATAATCACTTCCCGATTTCAGGACTAAGCAAAATCAAGATTGTAGGAGAGGGACGCACCGGCATTACAATTGACGGATATGAAGCATATGGCTATGACTTTGGAGAAAAGTATCTTCCTGTTTCTACGGATAGCTTTGAAGCAGACAATATAGAAGAATTAATGCTCTTACTCGTATCAATATCCAATCATGAAATTACCGCCACAGAAAATATGAGCTTTGTTGGAGGCACAGTACCAAAGTACGCACGTCTGCTTATCAAAGAAGGAAAAACATTTCTTGTAGACGACTATATGTTTTTGGACGGAAGCATAGAGGGAGACAGTAACTCTGTTAAAATCTCAGATGCCGGATGGATATGGCTTGAAAGAGGCGGACACATAAAACGAGGTGATGTGGAAATCAAGGTGACGGCTGCAGACAGTTATATGGGACCGGGCCTTGAAGATTATGGTTGTGCAGTCAGAATTGATAATGATGACGGCAAGTGGCTGCTCAGTATGGGCTATAAGACAATAATAGACATCACTATTCCTGCCGGGGAAAAGGTAGATGACTACTTTATAATCGGTGATATGAGAACCGATGCCGAGGTTTATGTGAACGGCGTAAAAGTGAAATAAGTTTGGAGACAAAGCTGACTTTATACAAAGTTAAGCTTTGTCTCTTTTTTTACAATTTTTGTTTATTGTTATTACATTGCTTTTCAAAGAAGTGTTATGTATTATTCGTGGGATAATAGATATATTTTTTCAATCGTGAGGTTGTATATGGCAAAAGATAATACTCTGAATATGACAGAGGGCAACACTGTCAAGTTGTTAATTACTTTTTCAATACCCATGCTTATCGGAAATATTTTCCAGCAGCTCTATAATATTGTTGACTCAGTTGTTGTTGGAAAGTTTGTAGGAAAGGATGCTCTGGCATCTATTGGTGCCACCAATTCGCTGACATTCCTCTTCTTTGCACTGTGTAATGGTATAGGTAACGGCGGTGGAATCGTTACTTCTCAATATTTCGGCAGCGGTGATAAGAAGAACGTTAAGCGTTGTATTACAAATGTTGGCTATATAATGCTGATATTCCCTGCAATTGTGGCAATTACGGCCTTTCTTGCGGCAGAGGGACTGCTGGTTTTCCTGCATACTCCGGAAGAGTTGCTGTCGGATTCAATAACATACATGCGAATTATCTGTTGCGGTATGCTTTTTGTTTCCTTGTATAATTTCATTTCATCAATGCTGAGAGCTTTGGGAGATTCAAAAACTCCTCTGTACTTCCTTATTTTTTCCTGTACACTGAATGCGATTCTTGACCTGATATTTGTTAGAGGATTGGGATTAAGCGTTGCCGGTGCAGGTATAGCCACCATCATTTCCCAGTTTGTGTCGGCTATAGGAAGTATTACTTATGCGGTTCTTACCAATCCTTATTTCAAGCTTGAAAAGGAAGACTGGAAGTTTGATAAGATAGTTACAAAAAAGGCTATAAGAGTCGGTGTTCCGTTGTCATTGCAGTTTGCCTTAATCGCAGTCTCCACCATGGCAGTGCAGAGAGTTGTAAATTCCTTTGAGACGATTATTGAAGGCGTAGTTGCAGCGTTTACTGCAACAAGCCGAATTGAGCAGCTGGTGCACATGCCTTATCAGACACTGAGTGCGGCCCTTTCCACATATACCGGACAGAATTATGGTGCCAGAAAGAAAGATCGAGTACAAAACGGCCTGAAGCAGGGAATCATACTTATGGCCGCGTTTACAGTTATTATGTTTGTGATTATGCAGCTGTTCGGAAGAAATATTGCTATGATTTTCATTAAGAAGGATGAAATCGCAGTCATTGATATGGTGGCTAAGGCACTTAAAATAAACAGCTGGTTTTACATTTTCCTTGGCCTTATCTATACTGTAAGAGGTGTTCTTAATGGCCTGGGAGACGTATTCTTCTCGATTTATAATGGTGTAATAGAAGTTCTGGGACGATTTACGGTACCCTTCTTACTTACATCTATTCCCGCAATTGGTGTATGGGGCATCTGGTGGTCTGTAGGCGTTGTATGGTCTATGGCAGGAATATCAGCCTGGTTCAGATACTTATACTACCGTAAGAAATCGGTATTTGCGGATATGGAGCATGTTCCTCAATAAGTAACAATAAAAAATATCTCCCGGATTGATTTCGGGAGATATTTTTGTACTCGATTGATTATTCTTCAAAACCGGCCTGCTCTTTAACCTGAGCAGCTCCATAGAAGGAGTATTTGGGCATCAATACAATATTGAAGAGGAGAGGATAAGCTTCGGATCTCCAGGAGAGACGGTCTGCAAAGCCCCAGAATGTAAGTGAATTTGTATTTAATGTTCCGGCATCGACTCTTGAGAAAATACCATTGATAAGGTCATAATAGAAGCGACCCTGAGTTTTAAGGTTGTTATCGGTGTTGGGAAGATAGCCCTGATATTTTCCGAGACATACGTCCAACTCTGTAAGAGAAACCTTGATTCCGAGGGCGGAAAGCTTATCGACTGTGTCAAAGTATGCAACCAGATCATCTGATGTATAGAGGTGAGCCTGGAAGCCAACACCGTCAATCAGGTAGTTGCCGTCAGCGTCCTTAAGGGATTCCACAAAGTTTACAAGGGTTTCTGTCTTGAACTGCTCATTGTAGTCATTGTAATAAAGGTCAATGTGCTCAGGAGCATATTTTTTTGCGGTTTTGAAAGCTTCGTAGATGTAATCGTCACCGATGGTCTGTCTCCAGAGGCTTTCACGCATGGAGCCATCCTCCATCCAGCACTCGTTTGCTACGTCGTATGCATAAACGATATCGGAATAGCCGTTCTCCTTAAGGAAAGTGAATACCTGATCAAAGAAGGTGTCCATACGGCGAAGCATTTCGTCTCTTCCTACAAGCTCGCCGGTTTTGCTGTAACCTTCACGGAAGAGCCACTCAGGTGTCTGACTGTGCCATACAAGAGTATGACCTCTGACTCCCAAATTGTTTTCCTTTGCAAAATCCAATATTTTCTTTGCTTCGGCAGAGAAGCTTACTACATCATCATTCTTAGCAGCACTTTTCTGCTGATCAAGAATGGCGTCGGGCTTCATGGCGTTTTCCATAGTAACGCTGCTGAAGTTTGAGAGAATCATTTCTTTGTATTTAGGTGTGTTCAGCATCTGTCCGGTAACGCATGTGCCACACTTCATACCGTGCTCGGCGAATACATCCTTAAGTGCAATAAGCGGTTCAGGGGTAGGTGTCGCCGTAGGTTCGGGAGTTGGAGTGGGTGTAGAGGTTGCGGTGGGTTCAGGTGTTGCTGTGGGAGCCGGTGTGGAAGTCGGTTCAGTTGCTTCCGTAGGTACAGGCTCTGTGGGCTGAACAGGTGTATTTTTGCCGCAGGCAGCCAGCATAACGAGGGCCAGTGCTGCAACTAACAACAATATTTTCTTTTTCATGATAAATCCTTCCTTTCTTTGTTTATTATTATAAGTACATTGCTTGTGGTAATCTTCTTTTATTTTGCCAGGAGTATAATTAGAAACAAGCAATATTTGCGAAAAAAACACGTGCATATTTCTTTAATCTGGTGTATACTTCGCTACTATAAAACATTAAAGCGTTGAGGTCATAGCATTATGTCAGAACAGATCTTTAAGATCCTGGTTATTAATCCGGGAAGCACATCAACAAAAATTGAATACTTTGAGAATGAAAAAAGCGTCGTGAAGGCTAACGTTTTTCACGATTCTTCGATTTTACTGACATTTCCTACGATTAACGACCAGCTGGATTATCGTATGGAAGTTATAAAGAAATGGCTGGAGGACAATAACATTGATCTGACAGGTGTTGATGCCATTGTGGGACGAGGTGGCGCATGCTGTCCCCTTGAAGGTGGCACATATACAATAGACGACAAACTTATAGAAGATACAAGGGCAGCAAAGGGCGGAGTGTATCACTCCAGTATGCTGGGCGTGCAGCTTGCTAAAAAGTTCAACGAGCTTTATGGCGGAAAAATGTTTACTGTTGATCCCATTGTGGTTGATGAGCTGGAAAATGTTGCAAGAATCACCGGCGTTAAAGGGATTTACAGAACATCAGCAACGCATGCACTTAACCAGAAGGCTACAGCACGTGAACATGCGAAGAAGCTGGGACGTAAATATGAGGACTTAAACCTTATTGTCTGTCACATTGACGGTGGAATTACTATTACCGCTCACAAAAAGGGCAAAATGGTAGATACAAATGATGGATCCGGCGGTGATGGTCCTATGACACCTACACGAATGGGTACAATGGCTGTAACCGATGTGGTCAGACTTCTTTTCGATACACCAAAGGAAGAAATGAGAAAGCTTTGTTCAGCGGCAGGTGGCCTTTCCTCATGGTTTGGAACCTCCAATGCAGATACTGTTCATCAGATGGTGGATGAGGGCGATGAAAAAGCAACACTTATCTGGAGTGCCATTTCCTATCAGATTTCCAAATCCATTGGTGCCATGGCGGCAGTACTTCAGGGCAAAGTGGACGGCATTGTGCTTACAGGCGGTCTTATGCGTTTCCAGGATATAATTGATACTATAAAGGCTAATTGCGAATGGATTGCTCCTGTTTCCGTTTATCCCGGAGAACTTGAGCATGAGGCTATGAGAGATGGTGCACTCAGAGTGCTTCGCGGTGAAGAAAAGGCTAAAACTTACACAGGCGAGCCTGTATTTAAGGGCTTTTCATTTTAAGGAGGATAATTATGTCATTTTTAGAGCATATAAATGCAAGAGCAAGACAGAACAGAAAAACCATCGTACTTCCTGAGTCAGAGGACGAAAGAACATTAAGAGCCGCAGCAAAGGTCATGGAACTGGAAACAGCATACCTTATCCTTATCGGCAATGAGGAAGTTATTAATGCGGATGCGAAGAAATACGGCCTTGACCTTACAGGAATTCAGATTATTGATCCGGAAAAGTCAGATAAGCTGGAAACATATGTAGAGGCCCTTACAGAGATAAGAAAGAATAAGGGTATGACTCCTGAACTTGCAAGAGAGGCTCTCCTTAATGACAGAACAACATTTGCGGTTATGATGGTTAAGATGAAGGACGCAGACGGACTTGTTTCAGGCTGCTGCCATTCTACAGCCAATACATTAAGACCTGCACTTCAGATTATTAAGACAGCGCCCGGCAAGAAGCTGGCTTCAGCAGTGTTCATGTTTGACATTCCCAATTGCGAGTTTGGTGACGATGGTATAGTTGCCTGTGCGGACTGTGCACTTACCCAGGATCCTGATGCTGAACAGCTGGCGGAGATCGGTGCTGATACTGCAGAGACCTACGAAGCACTTATGGGAAAGGAAGCAAGAGTTGCATTTCTTTGCCACTCAACAAAAGGATCTGCCAAGCATGCATTTGTAGATAAGGTGCAGACAGCAGTTAAAATTGCAAAAGAACAGTATCCAAACGTTAAACTTGACGGTGAACTTCAGCTGGATGCAGCAATCGTTCCCGAGGTTGCGGCTTCCAAGGCACCTGACTCACCGGTTGCAGGAAAAGCAAACGTTCTCATTTTCCCCAATATTGAGGCGGGAAACATTGGATATAAGCTTATACAGAGATTTGCGAAAGCGGAAGCTTACAGCTTGATTCAGGGCCTTGCAGCACCTGTTAACGATCTTTCCAGAGGTTGCTTCTGGGAGGACATTGTAGGCGTTATTGCAATTACGGTTGTACAGGCACAGAGTATGTAAAATATCAGGCTATCTGCAGATGCTGCAGGTAGCTTTTTCTACTTTTCAGAGGCGAATATGAAAAAAACAGGTTATATAAAAAGAATTTTTCTTATTTTGGGAATTATTTTTGTGGTAATGGGATCGGCTGAAAAAAATGCAGTCAAGGCGGAAGAGGTGCACGAGATACACACCGCTGAGGATATGATGAATATCAGAACAGCGCCCTTTGATACATATGTGCTTATGGAGGACATTGACCTTTCGGAGATTGAATGGATCCCCTTTGAATTCGGGGGAAACCTTGACGGAAACGGCCATTCTGTTCTGAACCTTACAGTTAACGGAACCGGTGCAGAAATAAGAACTACATACTGCGGAAATTATAAGCTGTACGATACAGAATTCGCAGGGCTTTTTTCTGTGCTTAGCGGAAATGTCGAAAACCTTAATCTTGTAAATGAAAGAATCAAGGTGGATAAGGAAGGAAATACTTTCATTGGCGGAATTGCCGGTTTTCTGGAGGATGGAACCATAAGAAACTGTTCCATGACAGGGCTGTTGGAATTACGAGTTGACGCACCCATGTTCGGCGTTGGCGGAGTAATCGGATACGGAAAAGGTACTATTGAAGAATGTGATATAAAGCTCACTTTGATCTGCATTGATAAAAATGCTGCCGAACGGGATGAACAGTTTCTTGGAGGTGTTTTTGCGGGGGGCTTTGTTGATACGGAAGGCTGTAATATTGATATTCAGGGCTACGTCTCTGAACACGGATACGCTCACAACGGCGGAATTGCCGGAATATACATTCCATTTCCTAAGGGAGTGGAATATAGTGGACGTGTTAAAGATAATGTTGTAAACGGTACAATTCATTTCTTCGAGGATAACAGGGACCGACGTGCTTATTGTGCCTCATTAATCGGAGAAATAATGAGCTGGAGATTCAAGTTTTCAGGAAATAAGTACGGAGACACGGTAGTAGATTCAAAGGATAAAAGCATACGTCACGAAATAAAAGTCTATGACAAAAATCTGTATCCGGAACCCTGTGAGGAACCCGTATATGAGGAAATCATAACAGAGGCTGTGCCGGGAAGCTTTGGCTTCAGCACATATACGTGCCTGAACTGCGGATACACGTATACGGACAAATATAATATCTATATGACACCTACACCCACATCTACACCCACACCAACGCCTACACCGGAGCCTACAGCCACATCAACACCGGTACCTACAGCCACATTTACACCTGCTCCCACAGAAATACCTACCATGATACCTGTTCAGTCCGGGGAAAATAATACCGATATAGTAGATGAGGGAGAAGTGAACACAAAAAAGGCGATTATAATTATTTCGGGAATTCTTGTGGTAATCGTGATTACAACATTGATTGTATTTAACGTGAGAAAAGAAAAATAACAGTCGGAGGTATTTTATGAAGGAGTTACGCGGGCAGAACGTAAAGATTTATGAGGGGGAATTACGACGCAGAGAAATGAGAAACAGGGAATATCTCATGAAACTGCAGAACAAATATTTGTTACGAAACTTTCAGCTCGAGGCAGGAAGATATACAGGAAGAGGAATGGACCTCGACGCAATGAACGGCTGGGAAGATCCTTCCTGCCAGCTCAGAGGTCACTTTTTCGGACACTGGCTTTCAGCGGCAGCACTCCACTATGAAGAAACCGGGGACGTGGAAATAAAGGCAAAGGCACAGACACTCATCGACGAGCTTCAGCTTTGCCAGAAAGATAACGGCGGAGAATGGGCATGCTCCATTCCGGAAAAGTATTTTTACTGGTTGGAAACAGGAAAGCAGGTCTGGGCACCCCAGTATACGGTTCACAAACTGTTTATGGGGCTTATTGATGTTTACAGACTTATGGGAATTGATAAGGCTCTCGAGGTGGCAGATAAGCTTGCAGACTGGTTCTACAGATGGAGCGGCAAATTTTCAAGAGAAGAGTTCGATAACATTCTGGATACCGAAACAGGTGGTATGCTGGAAATCTGGACGGATCTGTTCAGCATAACAGGAAAAGAAAAGTACAGAACTCTTATGGACAGATATTACAGAGGAAGACTTTTCGACAGACTTCTTGAGGGGAAGGATGTACTTACAAATATGCACGCCAACACCACAATTCCGGAGGTTCTGGGATGTGCACGTGCATATGAGGTTACAGGAGAAGAAAAGTGGCTTAAAATCTGTGAAGCATACTGGAAGTGTGCAGTAACTGACAGAGGCTATTTTGCCACAAGAGGACAGACTCAGGGAGAAATCTGGACTCCCATGTTAAAGCTCAAGGCACGTTTGGGAGACAAGAACCAGGAGCATTGCACTGTATATAACATGATTCGTCTTGCTGAATTCCTTTTCAGACAGACAGCGGATCCTGAATATATGCATTACATTGAATATAATGTTCAGAACGGAATATTCGCACAGACCTATTGGCAGGGAGAACCAAAAGACGGAAAACCGGGTCACGGGCTTCTTACCTATTTCCTTCCGATGAAGGCAGGCAGCCGCAAGGACTGGGCCGGCGAAATGGACAGCTTTTTCTGCTGCCATGGAACAATGGTGCAGGCAAATGCTTCACTTAACCATAGAATATTTTATCAGAACGAAGATAATCTCTACGTAACAATGTATTTTAATTCATCTGCTGAATTCACTATCGGGAACACCAAGGTGAAACTTGGACTTCGTCAGGATTACCTTAACGGAAGCCTTATGACCTGCTCAGAAAACAATGCACGTCAGACACTTGGTGATACGGCTGCATTTTATGCAAATAAGCCCGGTTTCAGGAAATACGAGATTACCATAAATTCAGAAGAGGACGTTAACTTTAAGATGAACCTTCGTATTCCTGATTGGATTACTGATAAGGCAGCAGTATATGTTAATGATGAGGCTGTGGCAGAGACTGATGAAACCTCTGCATTTGTGGTTGTGGACAGAACGTGGAAGGCAGGAGATAAGGTTACGGTTATTCTTCCCATCGGACTTAAAACAGTGTCCCTTCCTGATGACGATACGATGATTGCGTACCTTTATGGCCCTGATGTTCTGGCAGGTATTACAGCTGAAGAAAGAATTCTGTATCTTGAAAACGAGAAGCCTGAGGATGAGCTTACTGCAGATACCGAAAGACAGTGGGGAGATTTCAGAACCTTCTATCGAACAGAAAATCAGGATCCCGGTATTAATTTCATTAAGCTTAATGAAATCGGATACCAGCCTTATCAGATATATTTCAAAACAAAAAAGTAACGAGGCAGAAAAAGAGATATGTCAGAAAAAGAATTTACCAAAATCACATACCCTACAGTTTATTCGGACATTCCGGATCTTGATATCATCAGAAGGGGTGACACCTTTTATATGGTCAGCACTACGATGAATCTTTGCCCGGGAGTGCCGATCATGAAGTCTGCCGATCTGGCTCACTGGCAGATTGTGAA
>JAKSRZ010000001.1 GCA_024403375.1 Lachnospiraceae bacterium | reverse complement strand
TTGGCAATACGATTATTCAATCCAGTGCTCCTGTATACTTTGAAGAAGATATGTTAACATTTACAGAAAATGAAGTCTTTGTAGATGGGGGATTCTTTATTGGTGATACATCGGAAGAGTTCATAAAAAAAGTAAAAAACAAATATAAGAAGATATATGCTTTTGAACCTGACGAATTTGTAATAAAAAAGGTCTCGAGCAACTTGTCAACGGCAATTGAAACCAATAAGATAGAAGTTATTTACAAAGGATTATATGACAAAAATGGTTTTGTAAAATTTGTAAGTACTGACAGAGATTTTCCATCGGATGGTGGCACTGTTTTGGCAGATGATATTGGCGAATACTCCGATAATCTCATTTCAATATCTGTTACATCGATTGATGAATTTTTTGAGGATAAAACGGTAGACTTACAACCGACATTTATAAAAATGGATATTGAAGGCTCTGAATATAACGCATTAATTGGAGCTGAAACAACTATAAAAAAATATAAGCCAAAGCTTGCTATCAGTGTTTATCATAAACCGGATGACATTTATAAACTTACTAAACTGATATATAATTATAATCCTAATTATACGTTCACATTAAGACATTATTCATCTTATATGTGGGATACGGTTTTATTTGCATATTAATAGTTACTATATCATCCAAAATAATAATCAACTAAGTATTATAATGAATCAGAAATATTGGTACACATAAAAAGTGCCTAATGCTTGGGCGGGTTTTCATCCCTCACATTGGGCACTTTTTATTTATTAATTACAGAATCACTTGAGACCATACATAATTTTCATTCTTTGAATAATTTCCGACTCATGCCCGTCAAGTACATCCTCCGGATGATATTCGCCTTCTGGTAAATGGCATTTTTGACAAGGGCCATATTCTTGAGTCTGGTGAGTTAAGAAATCCATACGCATTTTATTCATAGCTGCACCGTTCCACTGATCATAGATGCTTTCTTCTCTGATGTTTTTCTCAAAACCGAATAATGCATTACAGCAGTTGGCAAAAGTTCCATCACTTCTCATATCCATTCGAATAAATGGATACCAGCAAGTGTTGATTTTCTTCATTTCCAAACCATATCTGGTCTGGTTTACGTCAACGAATTCCATATCATATACTTTTCCGATATTAGAAAAAGCTTCGTATATGTGTTCTATATCGACAGCATCACAAATATCACCAAACAGTTTATAAAATAACTCTCTTTCGCCTTCATGCAAAGCAACATCTGCAATTTTTACTTTTAATTTACAGTCTTTTTTGATGGTGGAAAAATATTTGATGTTCTCATAAAAGTCATCCCAAACGATTTTGGCTTTTGAGGTAATATAATACTGTTCAGCAGTTAATCCCTGTAAAGAGATACGTAGTTCCTGCAATCCTGCTTCAACTAACTGTTCACTTAATTCGTGGGTAAGTCTTGACGCGTTAGTGAGCACAATGATGTTTTCTGAAACGTCAGATTCTTTTAAATATTTAATCATTTCTGGTAAGTTTTTATTTAATAAGGGTTCACCTATACCGTCCAAAGAAGTCTGCTTTATTTTTTTGGGGAACGCTTTTAACTGATCAACTGCCAGTTTAAACGTATCCATAGTCATAAATTCTCTGATTAATCCGGTTTGGGCATATACATCCTGTGAGCACGAATTAACGCAATATTCACATTTAAAATTACAAACATTAGAAATATGAAAATCCACCAAAAATGGTGTATCTACAGGCAAAACTTCTGCAAGTACCTGCCTGTTCTTTGGGTAAATTCCTTTTTCAGCTTTCATAATCGCTCTCCTTTATTTCATTTGTTCAGCTGCCGGGTATCTTCTGCTATCAATATCTGTTCCCCAGTCTCCACTGCAATATTTACAAGCATTAATATAATTTGATTCTGTTATCTTTATAAATTTGTTTCGTTTATCTTCTACACTTGAATCATCAAATAAATCCACATAATCATCATTAAACTTGGGCATCAGACCTAACTCCATGCCTCTTTGTGACCTTGTGCATATATGCACCTTTCCGTCACGAGTTCTCCAGTTTCCTAGCATCTTGCAGTGGATTGCACAATTGGAATATTTGGCTTTGAGTTCCTCATTGCTGTCTGGTCTCTCTGACCAATCTCCCATATCAATCCAACCACCACAATATTGGTCATCACCATAATATTTAAGGTACTTAACCGTAACGCCGGTGCTTCTGATGACTTCGAGATTTTTCATTTCTAATTCAGGCTTGATACCATAATGTGAAACCTGAACAACTATTTTGTCTTTGTACTTGGTCAGTGTCTCAATCAAATCCTGTGATAAAATCACGGTGCTATTTGTAAATAGCATTAATTTCTCAAATCTGTCGGTATAGTGCATGCATGATTCTATCAGACGTGCTAATTCTTTATGTAAAAACGGTTCGCCGCCTCCTGATAGATGTAATGTGTTTACAAAATCAACGACATTGAAGTACTCTTTTAAAATTGACTCACATTCCTCAATCTTAATGTCTTCAAAAGGCTTATTTTGCGGAACAAATTCACAACACAACTTGCATCTCAGATTGCATCTAGTGACAATAATAATGGTAAACTTGTTTTGTGTAAACATTACATTCCTCCTATAAATAGTCACTTTAAGTGTTTATCGGCAATTTATATCAAAAAAAGAAGATTTCTGAAAAATCTTCTTGAATTAATGCGTATATATAAAGTGTTGCACTAGATTATTTTATAATATCAATTATCTGATTAACGGTTTCTTCTATCGTCAATCCAACCTCAGACACAACTACATCAGCATATTTTTCATAAAGGGGAATACGCTCATCATAAAGAGCCCTTAAATCCTGCCCGGTACGAAGGACAACGCCACGCTTTGTCAGACTGCCGAGGCGGGTTTTTAATTTGTCATAAGGAAGACTCAGATATACAACGGTGCTGATTTCCTTAAGGTGAGCCATCGCCTCCTCGCCATAAACCACACTTCCGCCTGTGGCAATCAGGGAAGCTGTACAATCCAACGATTTTATTACGTCTGACTCAACCTTCATAAAACCATCTATGCCGTCATCTTTAATTATATCCTTAAGGAGACGATGCTCCCTATTCTGAATTAACAAATCTGTATCCACAAACTGAAGCCCAAGCTCCTTCGCGAGAATAACGCCTACAGTAGACTTGCCCACACCGGGCATTCCAATTAATGAGATATTTTTATGGCTGCTAAACATTACTGCGCCTCCGATATTATTTGTACGTTCTTCGCACATCTTTTGATCTTTACTTCGTACATTATATCGGAATGTCCACTTTGTTCCAATAGATATGACCGATAATCATACGTATCACCTGCAATGCATTATTTTTCACTATTGATATCGGAAACATTTTCCAAAAGTTCTGATACTATCTCATTTAATTGCATGGCATTTTGCGGTGTAATCACGCTTTCTCCTGTCTCACTTTCTACAGCAAGTCTTGCTTGCTTTGCAACTTTTCCGCCCCTTTGTACAATATTCTTACTTTTTTCAAAAGTATCTGGTTTTTCCTTCTTCGAAATGTTGGTAGCTGTTGACTCGGCAAGCATATTTAATATCAGTTCCATATCTGACATATTATCACGGAGATTTTCTTTTTTTAGCCCTTTTAAATTTTTATACTGCCTTGTTGTCATATCGGACCATGCTTTTGTAATTTCATCCGTCAGTATGGCATATTCTCGCCCTTTTTGAACACCGGACTTCTGCCATTCGTCAGTCAAAGCATTGCGAACCTTAATAGACATAAGTCTCTGCTGAATCCACTCATCGCTATATCCTTTGCGTTGATATGTCTCTAAAGCTCTGTCTATCGCCTGCTCAGGGTCAATTGTTTCTTCTATTCTTTCCGCCCCCACAGCTGCAAGCCAGCGTTTAAACGGCTCTGCCTTAGGTGATGGAATGGATTGAATGATTCGGAAAAGCTGTTCCACGTTGGCAACATCTGTAAGTCTCATTTTGCCATCAGTCGCCTTCATTTTCAAACTGTGACAATTTGTCACGGTTTCGTTTCCCTCTTCTTTTAATCTTTGTTTTAACTTTCTCCAGTAAGCAGTAGGATCTACTGATTCTGTCAGAATACTGACTACATCCACTACTGAAAACCACCAGCATTCCTTCTCGCTATCCCAAACCGATCTAACTTTCTTATCCTCATATTGCTGAACACTATCCTTATTTTCCATCTTTGTGTTCCCCCTTTCCAATTCTCTCCATTCGAATATAATACTCCAGTAATCTAAGAACGTATTCTGGAGCATGCCTGTTGTCTCTTTCCCACTCTGTTACAGTTCTATAAGGAATCATAAAATAATCACAGAAATCTTTACGATTCATCCCTGTCAATTCGCGAAGTTCTTTAATTTTGTTTTTTGTATTATCGTCCATATATCCTCTGTTACACAATGTGTATTTTGTCCATATTATATACCAATGAAATAAATTACGCAATGTGTAATTTGCATAATATCATAAAATTACCATGTTCAATATATGGCAGGCTTCCTGCATCAAGTATCTATAAGTGTAAATTTTCGATGAAGATACTAACTTGTCCTCTGATAGAGCATGTTTTTGTGACCCGAGTATCTGTGAGGGAAAAATGAGCAAGAGATACTTGCTTTTCCTGTATATACAGTATCCGGCGGCCGATATTCATTCAACAGATACAGTCCCCCGGCGGTCAATATCCATACTAGATAGAAACAGGCCCATCGTGGTTACAAATTCTTTATATTTTCATGGGATTAGTTTATAGTTTGTTTATGGATTAAGGGTTAAGTACGGGTTTATAATTGTCGATATACACGGTACAAGGCAGAGCCGCATGGCGGTGGCCAAGTGATAATTTTCTCGGAGGAAGCCTAGGTCATCCGAGTAATTATAAAAACAATTTAAAACCGTGGCCCTGAAAGGATTCGGGGCACTCAAGATCTGCATAGGGCAGACTTGAACACATACCAAGGAGGTAAAATATTATGGCAATGGTAGTACAGCACAACATGGCAGCTATGAACACCAACAGACAGCTTGGTGTTGCTAAGAACGCAGTTACAAAGTCAACTGAGAAGCTTTCTTCCGGTTACAGAATCAACAGAGCAGCTGATGACGCAGCAGGCTTGGCTATTTCCGAAAAAATGAGAAGCCAGATCAGAGGTCTTAACCAGGCTTCTTCTAACTCTCAGGACGGTATCTCTCTTATCCAGACAGCTGAAGGTGCCCTTCAGGAATCCCACAGCATTCTCCAGAGAATGAGAGAACTTACAATCCAGGCAGCTAACGGCACAGAGACTGATGAAGACCGTGGCAACATTCAGGATGAAATTTCCCAGCTCCAGTCCGAGCTTGACAGAATTTCTACAGATACTGAATTCAACACAATGAAGCTTCTTGATGGCTCCCTTGATGGTAGTGCATCCGTTACATCCGCTGGTCCTAAGTTTGGTGTATATGATACAACTCTCCAGGGTTTCATTACATCTGATGTAGCAGGCGTTAAGATTTCTACTACTACTCAGGCTTCAGAAGGCGGTGAGTCTGCTGTTTGGGATTCAGCAGGTAAGTCTCTTACATTGAATCTCCATGCTAATACAACTTATACTGAGGCAGAGTTAGATAACATTATTAAGAATGCAAAGCAGGAAGATAGTACAGCTCAGAATTCTCCTGCAAATGTTAAGTTAAATCTTAATAACGGCACATATACTCAGGGTACAACAGCTTATACTGCTACATCAGGAACTGTAGCAGGTGCAAAGTCTTCCGGTACATTCAATATTACTACAGCAGCAGGTTCTTTCGTAGGTGTTACAGCCATGAAGATTACTGCTAACAAGTATGGTGCTGATAACGACATCACAATCGCAATCAGCTTTGATAAGAATCCCGGTGAGGAAGAGTTCGAGCTCAATACAGCAGCTACATATGCTAACACAGGTGCACTTGCAAATAAGGGTCAGTATACACTTCACCTTTCAACAGGTAAGGAATATACAGAGGCTGATATCGAGAAGCTCCTTGCAAAGGGTGGCTTCAGTGCTACAGTAGAGTTCTCAGGTCCTAACCCTGACGAAGCAAACACACTTTTCGTAACAACACCTGTTTCTGTTACAACTGCTAAACTTAATGGTGGTGCAGGTCTTGGTGATGAGGATGCATTCCTTGGCCAGAAGAAGTATGATGTTGCAAGCGGCGGTGAAGGCGTTACTCTTCAGGTTGGTGCAAACTATGGTCAGACAATCAGCTTCGGTATCGGTAACATGAGCTCTACAGCTCTTGGCGTAGACGTAACTAAGGTTAACGTTTCTACACAGAAGGGTGCTCAGGATTCCATCGATTCTATCGATTCAGCTATCGGCGTAGTTTCTAAGCAGAGATCACTTCTCGGTGCTATTCAGAACAGACTTGAGCATACAATCAGCAACCTGGATAACACAGCTGAGAACTTACAGTCTGCTGAGTCTCAGATTCGTGACGTAGATATGGCTGACGAGATGGTAACATATTCTAAGAATAATATCATCCAGCAGGCAGCTCAGTCTATGCTCGCACAGGCTAACCAGTCTAACCAGGGTGTTCTTTCACTCTTAGGCTAATAGCTAACTAAATATGAGATGGCATCTGACAAACTAGGCTAAATCGGATAAACATCAATCGGGCGACACGAAAGTGTCGCCCGTTTTATTTATATTTTGCGAAAAAATCTATCATATTTGAAATATTTTGATTTTTTTTATAATTAGGCTAAAGAGTTCCTCCCTATTACCGATAAATAGTTTAGAAAGACCTGTTTTAACGAGTTGCACCACTAGGAAGAGTGCAACCGAAAAGGGTAACATGGAGGTATTTAATCATGGCAATGATAGTTCAGCACAACATCGCGGCAATAAACACCAACAGACAGCTTGGCGTTTCAACAAAAGCACTTAGTAAGAATACGGAAAAACTCTCATCTGGTTACAGAATAAACAGAGCAGCTGATGACGCAGCAGGTCTTGCCATTTCTGAAAAAATGAGAAGTCAGATCAGAGGCTTAAACAGAGCTTCCGACAATGCAAATGATGGTATTTCAATGATTCAGACAGCTGAAGGTGCTCTTAATGAGTCCCACTCCATTCTTCAGAGAATGAGAGAGCTTGCTGTACAGGCAGCGAACGGTACAGAGACTAACGACGACCGTGGAAATCTTCAGGATGAAATCGAACAGCTTCAGGAAGAGTTGGACAGAATCGCTTCAGATACAGAATTCAACACAATGCCTCTGCTTGATGGTTCCCTTTCAGCAGCTTCTTCAAATGTAAGCTCTGCAGGTCCCAAGTTCGGTGTTTATGATACAGCTCTTAAGGGCTTCCTTACATCCAGCGTTAAGAACGTAGGTATCGTTGCAAATACAGCAGCAGTTGCAGGTTCTGAGTCCGCTATTTGGGATTCCGCAGGAACAACTCTTACATTGAACCTTGCAAGCAATGTTACATATACACAGGCTGAGATTGATAAGCTCATTAAAGAAGCTCGTCAGGAGGACTCAACAGCATTAAATGCACCTGCCGATATCACTCTTAATCTTACATATGGTTCATATACAGCTTCCGGTGACACAACAGCAACACGTACTGTTGCAGGCGAAAGGGC
Source organism: Lachnospiraceae bacterium (assembly GCA_024403375.1). Classification (GTDB taxonomy): domain Bacteria; phylum Bacillota; class Clostridia; order Lachnospirales; family Lachnospiraceae; genus RGIG3528. The sequence continues at coordinate 74,829 of JAKSRZ010000001.1, read as the reverse complement.
TGAGGTCGGACCCGGCGTCATTGTTGATGCGGGTGGTACGCCAATAGAATTTGTCGGTGCGAACCAGATCGGATTTACGGCAAAGAAATACGGCGAGGATATGAATCTTTCTATCGTTATCGCCTTTGATGCAGGTATTGGTAAGGAAGAATTTGAACTTACACAGGCAGCTGAGTACGATCAGTACGGAAAGTTAAAGACTCCTGCAGAATACAAGCTTCACCTCCAGTCAGGCAAGGAATATTCTGCAAAGGATATTGAAAGCATCATTGCAGAGCAGGGCGTAGCACTTGAGGTTACACTTAAGAGTGCGGCACCTGATCAGCCTGAGACATTATTCATTACAAAGAACATTACAACAAATCCCATTGTTCTTGCAGGAGGTAAGGGCCTTGGCGATGATGATGCATATCTCGGACAGCCCGGTTACAGTGTAGCATCAGGCGGCGCAGGTGTTATCCTTCAGGTTGGTGCAAATGAAGGCCAGACAATGAGCTTCTCCATTGATGATATGTCCGCTCAGGCACTTGGCGTAAATGGCGGTAACGTAAACGTAGCTACACAGAAGGGTGCTTCTGAGTCCATCGGAAACATTGATGAGGCTATTGCGAAGGTTTCCAAGCAGAGAGCTCTTCTCGGTGCTGTACAGAACAGACTTGAGCATACAATCTCCAACCTTGATAATACAGCCGAGAACCTTCAGGCAGCTGAGTCTGCAATCCGTGACGTTGATATGGCTGAGGAAATGGTTCAGTTCTCAAAGAACAACATCCTTCAGCAGGCAGGTCAGTCAATGCTTGCACAGGCAAATCAGCAGACACAGGGTGTTCTTTCACTCATTCAGGGCTAATAGATTATGTATGGGGCTGTGAAAAAACGCTGCTCTGGGGACGGGGGTTACTGTCAAGTACTATCTGACAGAAGCCCAGTCCCCAAGGCAAGCACAGTTTTTTCACAGCCCTTTTTTGTAGAGGGAGAAAAAATGGAAGAAAAGATAAGACAGTGGGATGGCCTTCCGCTGGATGAATTCACGGAAGAAATAAAAAAAGTTATTTCAGAGACTCCCAATTGTTTTGAGGATGAGTTACTAAGCCTTGCTCTTGAATACTTTTCACAGGGGACGGGAATAGAATATAATTTCATGCTTTACGCCATGGCTGAAGAAGAGCTTAGAAGGGCTGCAAAAAACGGCCTGATCAATGCCGGGCTTGCAGATCTTCTGGAAGAATGCATTATGGCAGAGCGTAGATTTTATGAAATGCTGTATAAGCCTGAATCCTTTGAGCCTGAGGCAATTAAATGGCTTCCCGGAGAATGTCAGTATAACGATATTCTTTTCAGATTCATTTGTGATGGAAAAAAGAATCCACGCATGATAATTGACGCGGCAAAAATGCGTCCTGATATGGCACAGGTGTTTAAGTGCTGGATGGGAGCATAAAATGGCTTATCAGACCTATAACGATGGGTATATAAAAAGTAATATTAAACTAAGCATCGGTATGCTTGTGTCAAACCATATCCAGTATATTGAAAAATGTATGGAGGGGCTCAAGCCATTATTGGAAGCGGTGCCCTCTGAACTTATTATTTTGGATACGGTGGGACCTGAAAACTCTGACGGTTCCATAGAAGTGTGCAGAAAGTACACGGATAAAATTTACCGTTTTGAGTGGGTAAATGACTTTTCGGCTGCGAGAAATGAGCTTCTTAAACATTCAAATGGCGAATGGTTTATGTACCAGGATGATGATGAGTGGTTTGACGATGTGAATGAGTTTGTACATTTCTTTAACAGCAAAGAAATGTATAAATACAATTCGGGATTTTATCAGACTCATGACGCTCATATGGATGGTTCTGTTTCTGTGGCTATTGCAGGAAGAATGATAAGAAGAAGGCCTGACACACACTTTGTTGGAAGGGTTCATGAAACCTTTAATGAGGCAAATGTTCCGGGAAAGGAATTTTCTGCATTTACCCATCACAAGGGTTATCTTTATAATTCTCCTGAAGATAAAAATAAAAAAAGCATGAGAAATATATCCTTGCTGGAAGCGGAAATGAAAGAAACAGGCTTGGTGCCGGGAAGATGTGCTCAGCTTGTTCAGGAATATATGAATATTCCGGAAAGGCAAGAGGAAGGATACAGGCTTAACCTTGAATATGTGGATAAGCTTGTGGAAGCAGGACTTGGACACAGTAATTGCACACAATGGATGTTGGTGGCACAGCCCAGATATTTTCTGATAAAGGGCGATGGCGAAGCGATCATAAAGCGAGTTGCTGAAATCAGAAATAAATACAAGCTTTCTCACTATGCGGCACTGGCCATTGCGGAAATTGAGGTCGAGGGTGTTACAAACTATGGCGATTCTTCAAAGTATCTTGAACTCATATTGGAGGACGTTAAAACCTACTTTGAAATGGATGAATATTTAAGCAATCACCCTAATGAACGTCTTGTGGAAACTCAATTGGATCTTCCGCGCTTTTATACGGACGAACGCAAGAATGCAATGAGAATTGCGGGAGCTCAAGCCTGCAACTACCTTAATAAATTCGAACTTGCCTATAAATATTGGTCAGACGTGGATTGGACAATCCTTGATAATCCGTCCCGTTATAAGGACGTCTTAAGATATACATTTCAAAATTTAGAAGATACGGAGCCGCTTACTGCTTATTACAGACACTTTATGAATGAATGTATTTTCGAGGAAGGAAACGAGAAATATCTGCCTTCGGACCTTTTAAAGGTGTTGAATAAGAACGTGGTGCCGGTAACAGTAGAAAAGACCGAACAGAAAGAGCCGGAAGAGAAAATAAAGATAGAGACATATGGATCAGGCTTTGTAAAAAGTGACATTATCTTATCTATAGGCATACTTGTTTCAAATAATATCGAGTATGTTGAAAAAGGTATGAAAGCATTAAAGCCGCTGCTTGATGCAGTTCCTTCTGAGCTGATTGTAGTGGATACTGTTGGCCCTGAAAAGTCAGACGGTTCCATAGAGATCTGCAAACAGTATACAGATAAAATATATCGCTTTGAGTGGATAAACGATTTTTCAGCAGCAAGAAATGAGCTTATAAAGCATTCACGTGGTGAATGGTTTATGTTCCAGGACGATGATGAATGGTTCGAAAACGTTACAGAATTAATCGATTTTTTCAAGAGTGATAAGGTGCATAAGTTTAATGCTGCAACATACTATGTTAAGAACTATACTATGGATGGTTCTTATAGTATGGCGATGCCGGTAAGAATGGTAAGGCGCAAACCGGATACTCATTTTGAGGGAAAAATTCATGAAACCTTTAATGAGGCGCATCTTCCGGCGTATGCGTTTCAGAGCTACGTTCATCACGCAGGTTATCGTTTTAAAACGCCTGAAGAAAGGGCGGCAAAAAGCCTCCGTAACATGACTTTATTGGAGGCGGAGATTCGAGAAAGCGGGATAAATCCTCACAGATGTGCCCAGATGGTTCAGGAACTCATGAATATTCCGAAGCGATGTGATGAAGGCTACAGGCTGGGAAAACAGTATGTGGAAGAACTGGTTAAAATGGGTGAGGAGAGAGATAACTGCACTCAATGGTGTATATGTGCACAGGCAAGATATTTTCTGCTGAAAAAAGATGCAGCAGGAATGGCTGAAAGGGTAAAAGAGATACGAGAGACATATAATTTAACCCATTTTGCAAGACTTGTACTGGCTGAGGTTGAGGTTGATACAATTACCCATTATTCGGATATGTCAGACTACATAGAATTGATAGAGAAAGACGTTGAAGAATATTTTGAAATGGAGAGATTTTTCGAAGAGAACCCGGATGCAAAGCTGATGGAAAGCCAGATGGATTTCCCCAGATTCCGTTCCGATGCCTGCAAGAATGCAATGAAAACGGCCGGTGCTCAGGTGTGTAACCACCTTGAAAAGTATGAAAAAGCTTTTGAATACTGGAAAGGTATTGATTGGTCGATTTTTGCAGAGCCGGCAAGATGTAAGGGGCCTATTCTTTACACTTTAAAAGGATTGCCGGACGCAACAGAGATAAAACTTTTCTATCAGCGATTCCTTAATCCTGATCTTTTTGAGGCGGGTATGGAAAAGTATCTTCCAAAGGACTTAAGAGAAAAGCTGTAGGACGACCTACAGCTGACACATTAATAAATATTCATTTATTGTTCGGATGGCATCTTCAGAAATGTATCTGGCAAAATCAGCATAATCCTGATCTGCCTTTTTCTTTGGGTTTGAATTTAGGAGATTAATAAGCTCCATATATTTCATTCCGTGGGAAAAGGCAGTATTTTTGTCGTCTTTTATAAGACAAATGCGCATCATACAATAATTTGCGGCACAGAGAGCAGTCTCATTAAGGGCAGACTTCTGAACAAGCGAGTTATAGGTCTTCTCTGCGAATTCCACTGAAAATCCAAGAGCCTCATACAGCCTGAACTGGAGCACTGTAAGCCACTGATAGCAAGGCTCGGAGGCTTCGGAACTGAAAAGCTGCAGAGCTGACTGAACATATTTAATGGCATTTACATTGTCAAAATTTGCAAGCTCAAGAGCCATCTGGGTATGCAAACGCAAATCCATAGGATTCTTTTCGATTTCCTTCTGCAGAAGGCTCATGTTACGCTCGGAATGAGCTTTTTTCTGTTCCTCTGAGGTGTAAACATAGCCATAATGATGCACAAAACATTCAAAACGCTTACACGGCCTGTAAACTTTATTGAAATGTTCGTGGATATTCCCCTCAAACTTGAGAGAGGGAGTTCGCTTTATCATTCTTAAAATGCTGCTGTCACCATAACCGGTGCCTTCAAAGTCAGTATAATTGCGAATGATATAGGTTGCGGAATTATAGTTTTTGTATTCACCGCTTTTGAAAAAATCAATTATTTCTGTAACATCCTCGAACCACTCATCATCGTCCAAAAACATGAACCATTCTCCCTTTGCGGGCAGGAGAGTGGCATTTCTTGCGGCTGAAAAGTCGTTGCACCATTCGAAATGGGTCACCTTGTCGGTGAATTTTTCGGCAATATAAAGAGAACCGTCGGTCTTTTCCGGGCCGACGGTATCTGCAACAATCAGCTCGGCCGGAAGTTCTTCCAGCAATGGTTTCAAGGAATTAAGGCACTTTTCTATGGTGTCAATTCTGTTTGAAACGAGTAATCCGATTGTAAGTATTGGCTTATTCATTATTTTAAGAATCCGTTGATAATCTGTTCTTCGGCTTCAGCTTCTGTAAGGCCGAGGGTCATAAGCTTCATAAGCTGTTCGCCGGCAATTTTTCCGATGGCAGCTTCGTGGATAAGCTCAGCATCAAGGCAATTGGCTGTAAGCTCGGGAATAGCCGATACGGAAGCTTTGTCCATGATGATGGCGTCACATTCTGAGTGTCCGGTGCATGCGGTGTTTCCTACGATTTCCGAACGGAAAACCTGACGGGAAGTGTCGCGGGCAACAGAACGTGATACAAGATTAATGTGAGAACCTTCTCCGTTCATTTCGATGCGGAAATTGGATTCGGCAGTCTGTTTACCGTGTGTCATCAGACTTTCTTTAATGGTAAGAGAAGCGTTTGCCTTAAGTTCACCTGTGGTTGTTCTGATGGTGGAATCTACGCCGCGAATCTGAACCATCTCCATTTCGAGAGTGGAGCCTTCGCCAAGATTAACCACAGTGGTAGGGTTCATGATTCTTTCACCTGTGCCCTCGCCTGTGCCGTAGTGCTTCTCCACATAACGAACCTTTGCGTTTTTGCCTACAAAGAATGAGTGGATGCCGCTATGCTCAGATGCCTGGTCACCGCCATTGTGAATGCCGCATCCTGCAATAATGGTCACGTCGCAATCGTCTCCGATGTGGAAATCGTTGTAAACGGTCTCCTTAAGTCCGCTTTTGGAAAGAAGAACGGGAATATGGAGACTTTCGTGCTTTGTGCCGGGCTTAACATAAATGTCAATTCCGGAAACGTCTGTTTTTGTGACAATGTCGATATTTTCCGTGGTTGCACGTGAATCTAACTGACCATCTACACGAATATTGTATGCACCCTGAGGCACTTCGTGGAGGCCTGCGATCTCTTCTAATAATGTTTTCTGAATCTGATCCATATTTGCCTCCTAGTTGATTTTATCTGTAAGTGTGGGACAGGCAGCGGGAGCAGAAGATGCACTAAGAAGCTCGGGGAGAATCTCGTCCTTTGTTCCCATAGCAGTAACCTTACCGCCTGAAACAACAATAATCTTATCTGCGATATCCAGAATTCTTTCCTGATGAGAAATAATGAGGAGAGAACCATTTGTCTGCTCGTGCATTCTTTCGAATACTTTAATGAGATTCTGGAAGCTCCAGAGATCGATACCGGCTTCGGGCTCATCAAACACTGAAAATTTAGTGCCGCGGGCGAGAATCATGGCGATTTCTATACGCTTAAGTTCGCCGCCGGAGAGAGATGCATTTACTTCTCTGTTGATATAATCCTTGGCACAAAGGCCAACCTCTGAGAGAACAGAGCAAATATCCGTAACATTTTTCTGTTCGCCTGCTGCAAGCTGGATAAGGTCCTTAACAGTGAGACCCTTGAAGCGTACGGGCTGCTGGAAAGCATAGCTTATGCCAAGGTTTGCTCGCTCTGTAATATTCAAATCTGTAATGTCCTGACCGTCAAAGATAATCTGGCCGGAAGTAGGCTTTACAATGCCGGCAATAACCTTTGCAAGGGTGGATTTTCCGCCACCGTTTGGACCGGTGATGGCAACAAAACGCTCATCTACCGTAAAGGAAACGTCCTTCAGGATGCCTTTCTGATTGTTTTCGTCATCAACGAAATAGGTAATATTTTTTAGTTCAAGCATTTTTAATTCCTCTTAAAATTACTTAAGTGACTTGACAAATTGTACAATGAAAACAGGTAAAAGTAAAGAGTTGACTAGTCGCAAATAAGTGCGTAACGTGCGTGGTCTTCCCACTTTCCGTTAATTTTATGAGAACTGCGGGCAATACCTTCATACTCAAATCCAAGCTTTTCCGCTACCCGTTTTGAGGGCTCATTCGAAAGCAGGATGTCTGCTTCGATTCGATGCAGATTCAGAGAGCTCACAGCCTCGGAAATGAGCTTTTGTGATGCCTCAACGGCATAACCGCGGCCACAGAAAAGACGATCAACTTTATACAGAATTTTAGCACAGCGATCGTTGCCTGTATGGATTTCTGAGAGTCCCACGCATCCTACAATTCTGTCGTCGCGATTTTTTTCAAACAGGTAATAGCGTGCGGCCTGAAGCCTTAAAAACTGCTGAGAAAAGCCATTAATCATGAGGCGTTGATATTCCTCGGTAAGAAATCTTTCGGGTTGCTTAGGCTCAAAAGGAGCGAAGAAATCCGCATTACGCCTGCAAAAATCCAAAAGGATTGGTGCATCACTTTCTATGAGCGTCTGCATATATAAGTGTTCTGTTTCGTAAACAAAATTCATTATTCTTCCGAGCCTCTGATGTGTGAATTAGGAAGATGAGTGCGTACAATGCTGAGGTATGTCATCATCTCAAGGTCTGTTGGAGCGGATACCGCCGAAGACTTGTTGTATTTGTATATGATATCCTCTGCGTCCTTATAGGCTTGCAGATAATAAGCGGACGGGCCCGAAAGCCACTCGCTGATTTCAGCCATGTCAATCTTTGTGTGGTACTCCCGGACAATGGTAGTTCTGAACTCGTGAGCCACGCCCGAATTTTTAAGGATAGAGATACTTTCATTAATTCTTCCCAAATCGAAAGTACGGGGATTGAGGCCTGCAGTCTCAGCATATTTGCCGGGTGCATTTTTTATATCCATTGCCACCATATCCAACAACCCTTTGCTTATCAGATCCAGAAGAACGGCAGGCTGATATCCGTTAGTATCAAGTTTTGTAAGAAACCCCATAGCCTTGATTTTCTTAAGAATATCGGAAAGCCCTTGCTGAATAGTAGGTTCGCCGCCGGTGATGCATACACCCTCAAGTTTCCCTTTTCTGGCGTTAAGAAAGTCAAAAAGAAGAGAATCATCAATCTGAGGCTGAGCGGTGGAATCAAGGACAAGACCTCCGTTATGGCAGAATGGGCATCTGAAATTACACCCTCCGGTGAAGAGCGTGCAGGCGATGTGCTCGGGGTAATCTAACAATGTGAGCTTTGAAAGACCGCGAATGTCCATTTTTGCCTCCTCTTTTAACAAATCTGTGTTAATTCAGTATATCAGAAAAGAAAAGAGTGTGGTAGAATATAGTCAATTATTTGTTGTAATTTAAGATTTTGGAGGTAAGTATGGAATTATTGGAATACTTGGCAGCAGGCGTCACACCTCATCAGGTGGTGAAGGTATCAGCAGAAATGCTGGAGGAAGAAGGCTTTCAGGAGCTTAAGCTTGATAAACCTTTTGCAATAGAAAACGGCGGACGTTACTTTATAAAGGCGTTTTCCACAACTCTTGTTGCTTTTACAGTAGGAGAAAGCGTAGAGGAAACACAGAATTTCCACATCGCCGCAGCTCACACTGATCATCCTTGTCTTCACCTGAAGCCAAAGGCTGAGCTTCGTAACGGTGACTATATGAAGATAGATACCGAGGTTTACGGCGGCCCCATAAACAATACATGGATGGATCGTCCCCTTTCCGTTGCCGGAATTGTGGCTCTTAAGGGAAGAGACAGTTATTCTCCTGAAATAAGATATGTGGACTTTAAGCGTCCGGTATGTACGGTTCCGAATCTTGCAATTCATATGAACAGAGAGCTGAACAGAGGCACAGAGCTTAAGCCTCAGACAGATCTGATTCCTACCTTTGGACCTATGAAGGAAGGACAGGATAAGGACGCATTTTTCATTGAGGCGCTTGCTCGTGAGCTTGATGTGGATTCCGCATTTATTCTTGATTTTGATTTATATGTTTACTGCTGTGATAAGCCGGAAGTTATCGGTTACAATGAGGATATGATTTCTTCTCCTCGCCTTGATAATCTTACGTCCGGCTATGCACTTCTTGAAGGCATTTCCTCCTGTACAAGAGCAGACGGTAGCAACATTGCGGCCCTGTTCGATCATGAAGAAATCGGCAGCGGAACAAAGCAGGGTGCAGATTCCGCACTTCTTGAAACAATCCTTAAGAAGATTTATGCCGGACTTGGATTTGCACCGGAAAGCCTTACCGATTCAATTCTCGGAAGCTTCCTTTTCTCTGTGGATGTTGCACACGCAACACACCCCTCACATCCTGAAAAGTATGATCCTATAAACAATGCTCCCATGAATTCCGGAGTAATGATTAAAATCAACTCAAACCAGCGATATACCTTTGATACTTCAGCCGTTGCAACAGCAGTTTCACTGTGCGAGGCAGCGGGAGCTAAGTATACAAAATACGCAAACCACTCAGACGTAGCCGGCGGCCGTACATTAGGCCCCATGATTTCATCACACCTTCCCATGCGCACCGTGGATATCGGTGTTCCCATGCTTGCAATGCATTCAGCAAGAGAACTTATGGGATATGATGACGAAGAAGCACTCATAAAGCTTATGAAGGAGTTCTATAAGTAAAAGAAAAAAATTACGGATCTTTGGCTTGCCGACCGGCAACCATAGATCCGTTTTTTCGTTGAATTACTGTTAATAACATAGCTACAAGACGTCCCCAAAGCCAGCTTGGGTACATTAAAAAGAAAAACGGACACCAATCAGCCCGCGGTGTACACCGGCGCTTTCATGATGCCCTTTTTCATATAAAAAGTCCCTCCCACGACCCTCAATAATGGGTTCGCTTCTCTCTCTGGAAAATACCTTCTCCGTATCAACCTCGTATATATTATCAAAATATGTACAATTTGTCAATAAACTATAAACTTTTTGGAATGTTTTTGTCTAAAATGCACAAAAGCGAGCTGGCTAAATTGTGTAAACCGCATAAACAATTGTGGTGTTTATAAAAAGTTTATACAATATGTGGCCCGATGCCTGAGAATGCAGGTATCATTATATGCGACAAAAAAGCCGATACACACTTATATTATGTTTTGGAGGCAGTTCAATGAATCAGACAGAACAAGAAATAAGGCAGCTTTTGCAAGAATCCGCGGATATTTTGAAAATGAACAATAATGACAGTATAAGAGCCTCTGTCAGAAAACTGATTGAAACAGAAATGACCAAAGCCATGAATTTTGATGTTGCTAATGCTCTTGAAACAAGCACTATGGATGATGAAGAGTGGTTCGGCGTAATGGACAGAATGACTGTATATATATCCAGACCATTTGAAACTGTAAACGCGTACGACGCAGCTTTTTTTGATATTGCCAAGGAGATTATGGGCTATTCCTTGGACAACATTGTTGAAATGCTGAAAAAAGCCTTTTTTGGCTTGAAAGTTGGCGACCAGAAACGAGTCGAAGAGTATTTTGACAGCTATTCCTTTTGGGGAAGCCTTAATCCGGAAGAGAATAATTGGACCAGCTTTGAAAACAGAGCAAAAACGCTGAAGCATCACATAATAGATTTTATGTGGCTTTACGAAAGATTTGAAGACTACGATTCAAAATATACACTTATAGCTCTTATAAAAAACTGGCTAAAACTGGACACGAATTTCGTTTCTCTGGTTAAATCACCCTACAAGGATTATTTCGAACCGGACATCTTCAGATCAAACAGAGATGATGTATTTGTGGATGTCGGTGCCTATGTCGGCGACTCGATTGTGGACTATGCATCAATATACGGCGCAGGCTATAAGAAAATCTATGCCTACGAAATCTCGAAAGAGTCTTACAACGCTCTTATAGAGCTCTCGAAGACCGGCCACGATATTTATCCCATCAATAAAGGCGTGGGTGACCATGCAGACTGGCTTGTTCTGGAGGAAAATGATTCAAGTGACAGCGCGAATAAGCTGAAAAACGAGGGCGAAGGCACCAAGGTTGAGCTTGTAACACTGGATGACGATATTAAAGAACCGGTTACCTTTATCAAAATGGATGTGGAAGGCGCAGAATATGGCGTACTGTGCGGCGCAAGACAGCACATCATTAACGAAAAACCTAAGCTTGCAGTGTGCGTATATCACGGATACGATGACTTATGGCGACTTCCGGTGCTGATAGAATCCATCCGCAACGATTACAAGTTCTACTTCAGACACTATGGCGGCAACCTTATTCCTACAGAATTTGTACTTATTTGCAAATAGATTGCAAAAACATGGCAAATATTACCAAGTGTTTCTTAATAATGCCTAAACCCGCATAAAATATGTATAAACGTGATTGACATTGAATAAAAGTTAGATATAATGTACTCGGTTATATTTCGGTTTTACTTTCTAAATATAAATCAATAAGGAGGACATTTATATGTCAACAAAAGCTTTTTACAAGCCCTCAGAAATCGGTGCGGGTAAAGTTGGTTTTTCCAAGACTCGTTCCATCATCGAAGCTGCTTTTTACGGCAACAATGTTGTTAAGGTAAACACACTGAAGGAAGCTTACAAGCTTGCTATTCAGTCTCCCGGTACAGTTGTTACAGATATGCCCGTAAAGGACGGCGAACTCTTCGGCCTTGAGAAGGACGCTAAGGTTCTTCTTTTCAACGATGGTGCTGTTACAGGACGTTACGCTGCAGCTCGTCGTATCAAGGGTCAGCCCGGCGTTGATGACGCTAAGCTTGACAAGGTTGTTATGGATGCTGTTTATGAAGCTCGTTGGAAGACTCTCTACCACGCTGAGTGTGTAATCGGTCTTGATCCCGAGTTCATGGTAAAGGCTCACCTCCTTATTCCTGAAGGAGAAGAGAATCTTCTTTACAACTGGATGCTTAACTTCCAGTACATTTCAGACACATACGCAAAGATGTACAAAGAGTCTCAGCCTGTTGGTAAGGGCAAAGAGTCCGATATCTACATCTTCTCAGATCCTCAGTGGGAGCCCCACGAAGCACCTGACCTTGATCTCAGCTGCCTAAGCGATCCTCGTACACTTTGCTACTTCGATACAGAGCAGAACTGTGCTTGTATCCTTGGTATGAAGTACTTCGGTGAGCACAAGAAGGGCACACTTACAATCGCATGGGCAATTGCTAACAGAAACGGTTACGCATCATGCCACGGCGGCCAGAAGGAATACTCCCTTAAGGGCGGCAAGAAGTTCGTTGCTTCTGTTTACGGCCTTTCAGGTTCAGGTAAGTCCACACTTACACATGCTAAGCATGGCGGCAAGTACGATAAGGACGGCGGTATCAAGGTTCTTCATGATGACGCATTCATCATCAACTCCGATACATGTGCTTCCATCGCACTCGAGCCTACATACTTCGATAAGACAGCTGACTATCCTACAGGATGTCCTGATAACGAATACCTCATCACAGTTCAGAACTGTTCTGCAACAATCGACGAGGATGGTAAGGTTCAGCTCGTAACAGAAGATATCAGAAACGGTAACGGCCGTGCTATCAAGTCCAAGCTTTGGAGCCCTAACCGCGTTGATAAGATTGATTCCCCTGTTAACGCTATTTTCTGGATCATGAAGGATCCTACAATCCCTCCCGTAGTTAAGCTTAAGGGCTCTGCTCTTGCAGCTGTTATGGGTGCTACACTTGCAACAAAGACATCTTCCGCAGAGCGTGTTGCAGCAGGTACAGATATGAACGCAATTCGTATCGTTCCTTATGCAAATCCTTTCAGAACATATCCTCTTAAGAACGACTATGTTAAGTTCAAGAAGCTCGTTGAAGAGAAGAACGTTGCTTGCTACATCGTAAACACAGGCGACTTCATGGGCAAGAAGTGTAAGAAGGAAGATACACTTGGCATTCTTGAGACAATCGTTGAAGGAAAGGCTAAGTTCACAAAGTGGGGCAACTTCGAAGATATCGAGATCATGACAGATTGGTCCGGTAAGACAGGTGACTTCACTCCTGACCTTACAGATAAGGCATACGTTGATGCACTTGCAGCAGCAATGCAGACACGTGTAGATGCAGTAGAAGGCTTCGCAACAAAGAACGAAGGCTACGATAAGCTTCCTGATGAGGCTCTTAAGGCTCTTAAGAAGGTTATTGCTGAAATGCCTAAGCTTGATGGAAAGGCAGCACCTGCAAAGAAGGCAGCTCCCGCAAAGAAAGCACCTGCAAAGAAGGTTACAAAGAAGTAATAAAATAACAAATGCGCCGAGAGACAATTACTTGCCTCTCGGCTTTTTTTGTAAAAAAGACGACACGCGCCCAAGAATGACCGCGGTCTTTAGGCTTTGCCGCGAGGTATAGATACCGCAAAACAGCCCGCGACCTCGTCCCGAGGTCGCATACAATAAATGCGAGGTAAAGATACCGAGAAGCTGCCAGAGACCTCGTCCCGAGGTCTCTGGCATAAGTGTCGAGGTCGAGATACCGCGCCGGCGTGGCTACACTCAATTCGTCACTTTTTTCGCAAAAAAAGAGGCATTATTGTGCCTCTTTTGTGGTATTTAGCAAATTTCGGAACCTGATGGTAAGTCTTTTTCTGGTGTCATAAGTGCAAGTGTTCCGTCAGGGCCTTCTGCACAGAGGAGCATGCCTTCTGAAAGGACTCCTGCGAGTTTTGCGGGCTTAAGGTTAACGAGAACCATGACTTTCTTTCCAACCATTTCTTCAGGGGAATAGTGGGCTTTGATACCGGAAACTATCTGTTTAACCTGGTCACCGATCTTGACCTGTGCGCAAAGGAGCTTCTTTGATTTGGGCACTTCTTCGCATTTGATGATTTCGCCTACTGCAAACTGCATTTTGCCGAAGTCATCAAAGGTTATTTCTTCCTTCATCTCGAGTTTGATTTCGTCTTCCGCCTTCTTTTCTTCGCCGGGGAGTGGAAGTCCGTTTTCTTTTGCATAGGCTTCAGCCTGCTTTGCACGGATTTCTTCGCCCTTAGCGAGTATTTCGTTTACGTCGAGACGTGCGAAAAGGATTTCGGGTGTCTCTGTAACCTTTGCACCGTCGGAAATAAGTCCGAACTGTGTAAGTGTGTCATATTCTCTTGCTTCAACGTTAAGCTGTGCGAAAATCTTTTCTGCAGTTTCGGGCATGAAGGGTCTGAGAAGGTTTGTGGCGATTGTAATGGACTCGATAAGGTTGTAAAGGACTGTCTGGAGTCTTGCCTGCTTATCGGGATCTTTTGCAAGTGCCCAAGGCATTGTTTCGTCAATGTATTTGTTGCAACGCTTGTATACGTTGAAAACTTCTGTAATAGCATCTGCAACGCGGAGTTCGTCCATTTTTGCAAATACTTTATCGACTGAGCCTGTAACTACTGCCTTAAGGTCATCATCAACGGGCTCGGATACGCCGGCATTCTTAACCTGTCCGCCGAAGTATTTGTTGGACATGGAAATTGTGCGGTTTACAAGGTTTCCGAGAGTGTTTGCAAGTTCGGAATTGAGACGCTCGGTAAGGAGCTCCCAGGTGATGCTTCCGTCGTTATCAAAAGGCATTTCGTGAAGAACGAAATAACGAACGGCGTCAACACCGAAAACGTCACAAAGGTCTTCGGCATAAAGTACGTTGCCTCTTGATTTACTCATCTTCTCGCCGCCCTGAAGGAGCCAAGGATGGCCGAATACCTGCTTAGGAAGAGGAAGGCCAAGGGCCATAAGGAAGATGGGCCAATAAATTGTATGGAAACGGATAATATCTTTTCCTATAAGATGAAGGTCAGCAGGCCACAATTTTTTGAACTGTTCTGTGGAGTTGCCGTCTACGTCATAACCGATTCCGGTGATATAGTTTGAAAGGGCATCGAGCCATACGTAAACTACATGCTTGTCATCGAAATCTACAGGAATTCCCCATTTGAAGGTTGTTCTTGAAACGCAAAGATCCTGAAGGCCCGGAAGAAGGAAGTTGTTCATCATCTCATTCTTACGTGCAACGGGCTGAATGAATTCAGGATGTTCGTTAATATATTCAATAAGCTTGGGTGCATATTTGCTCATCTTAAAGAAATATGCCTCTTCCTTTGCGGGAATAACTTCACGTCCGCAGTCGGGACATTTGCCGTCAACAAGCTGTGAAGCTGTCCAGAAGGATTCACAGGGCTTACAGTAAAGGCCTTCGTAATAGCCCTTATAAATATCTCCCTGATCATAAAACTTCTTAAAGATTTTCTGAACCTGCTTTTCGTGATCGGCATCAGTTGTTCTGATGAACTTATCATAGGAACAATTAACGCGATCCCAGATTCTTCTGATGTCTCCGGCTACCTTATCAACGTATTCCTTGGGAGTAATTCCCTTTGCTTTAGCTGCGTCCTCAATCTTCATACCATGCTCGTCGGTACCCGTCTGGAAGAATACGTCGTAGCCCCTGAGGCGTTTGTAGCGAGCGATAGAATCCGCAAGTATTGCTTCATACGTGTTACCGATGTGAGGTGTGGCTGAAGTATAAGCAATCGCAGTTGTAATGTAATAACTTGGTTTGCTCATTTATTTCACCATCCTTACTTGATAAAATGTCAAGATATTATAGCGCAGAACTACATAATAAGCAAGGGGGATGAAACATTAGAGGGGTCTCTCGGTCTGCCTTTACTTTTTTTCGAAAATTTGCTAAGATTTCAGATGCATTTTCATGCATCCGGAGGAATTAATGGTAACAATAAAAGACATTGCTGAACGTTTGAATATTGCGGTAAGTACGGTTTCCAAGGGCCTGAACGGGGCGGAGGACATTTCCGAGGAGACTCGTCAGCTTGTGCTTGATACAGCAGTTGAGATGGGCTATTCCCTTAAAAAGATAAAGAGAACTGCTACTACAAAGGTATGCATTTTCGTTGACAGTCAGAACATGGACTATGAGAACGAAGACCAGTTTGGCTACGAGCTCGTTAATGGATTTAAGAAAGCAGCCATCAGCAGAAGCTGGGAGGTTGTGATTGAGCCGTCGCAGCTGAATTTCAGATCGCTTGAAAAGTATGACAGTTATATGTTGAAGAACGGTTACGCAGGTGCGTTTTTGCTTGGTTTTACTCTTCACGATGACTGGGTTCGTCAGTTGGAAAAAACAACAGTTCCTACAGTGCTTTTGGATAATTTTATTGCAGATAATGAAAAAGTAGGCTATGTGGGTACGGATTCCAGGGAAGGAATTTCTCAGGCTGTAAAACATCTCGTTCAGTTGGGCCATAAGAGAATTGCGTTTCTTAATGGTACTAAGAATTCGATGGTATCAGAAGAAAGAAATCTGGCATTTCGTCAGAGTATGGAAGAAAATGGTCTGGAGGTTGATGAAAAGCTGGTTGCATATGGTTATTTTGTGCCTGACTGTGCCAAAACTTATGTGACGGGCTTTGTGGAAAATGGTGCAACAGCTATTATGTGTGCTTCCGATCTTATTGCCAGCGGTGTGCTGAATGAATTAAATCGCCTTGGTAAGCGGGTTCCTGAAGATATTGCAGTAACAGGATTCGATGATTTGCCTATTGCGGCACAGCTGAAGCCGTCATTGACTACAATACGTCAGGACAGAAGTAATCTTGGTAAGAGTGCTGCACTTATGCTGGATGGACTTATCAGAAATGTGTCCATGTCGAAGCTGCTTCTAAGGGCCAAGCTGGTTGTGAGGGAATCAACAGAAAAATAAAAATACATTTGACTTTATCACTCAAACGTGGTAAAGTGTGCCACAAGAACAAAGGAGTTCTGCAGTTTGCGGAGATTCTTTGTTCTTTTTTTGTGGTAGATTGTGAATAAATATACAAAAAATATGTTGACAACGATAAACCACGAGAGTAAAATACCACAAAAATCCGAATCACGTTAATTCGGGAAAGCGTTAAAGTGCCGAGGAGAATGGCACTGAAGATGAAAACGCGGAAAGGGAGAAATTATGAAAAAGGTTATTTCAGTCGTAATGGTAGCAATGATGGCTATCTGCATGCTTGCAGGTTGTGGCAAGTCAAAGGACGCAGGAGCAATTAAGGTTGGTTCAATCGGACCTACAACAGGTGACTACGCACAGTATGGCCTTGCAGTAGAAAATGCCATGAAGATGGCAGCAGATGAGATTAATGCCCTTGGTGGCCTTCAGTTTGAAGTACTTGGTGAGGATGACCAGGGTGATCCCACAATGGCAGTTAACGCATACAACCGTGAAATGGAAAAGGGTATGCAGGCACTCCTCGGAACAGTTACTTCCGGTGCTTGTGCAGCAGTTGCAGCAGAAGCATACAAAGAGCGTGTATTCCTTCTTACACCTTCCGCTTCTAACCCTGCAGTAAACGAGGGTAAGGATAACGTATACCAGGTTTGCTTTACAGACCCTAACCAGGGTGCATCAGCAGCTCTTACAATTAAGAACCTTGGCCTTGGTACAAAGATTGCAATTATCTGGAACAACGCACAGGACTACTCCACATCAATTTACCAGTCCTTCACAGCTAAGGCTGCAGAGATTGGCCTTGACGTTGTAGTAAAGGACGCAACATTCTCTGATGACTCCAACGCAGACTTCTCCGTTCAGCTTCAGAAGGCAGCAGATGCAGGTGCAGATCTTGTATTCCTTCCTATCTACTACACACCTGTAGCAGCTATCATGCAGCAGGCTAAGGCAGCAGGCTACAACTTCAAGTTCTTCGGTGTAGATGGTATGGACGGTCTCCTTGCAATTGATGGCTTTGATACATCCCTTGCTGAAGGTTCTTACATGCTTACACCTTTCGATGCAAATAAGACTGATTCCAAGACAACTGCTTTCGTAAGCAACTACAAGGCAAAGTTTGGCGATGTTCCCAACCAGTTCGCAGCAGACGCATACGATGCAATGTATATCTTCTATGCAGCATGTCAGGACCTCGGAATCACAGCTGAAACATCCGCTAAGGACGTTTGTGAGAAGATGATTCCTTGGATGCAGAAGTACACATACACAGGTCTCACAGGTGATAACATGGTTTGGGGTGCAGACGGTTGTGTAAGTAAGGCAGCTACTGCTTACGTAATCCGTAACGGTCAGTACGCATCCGTACAGTAATTTGATTATAGGTTAAATTAACGGGCGTACCCTTAATTTGGGTCCGCCCGTGTTTCGGTTCTATTTGGATAAATATAGGAAAGGGGAAATCTTATGTCCACGTTTTTGTCAAACCTGATCAGTGGTGTCAGCCTCGGCAGCGTGTACGCAATCATAGCTCTCGGATATACCATGGTTTATGGTATTGCCAAGATGCTTAACTTTGCACACGGTGACGTAATCATGATAGGTGCTTACATGTGCTTTGTTATGATGTTCAACCTTAATACACCCGCTTTCGTCGGTGTACTTATTGCCATGGCCGTCTGCACTCTGTTAGGTATCACGATTGAGAGACTGGCTTACAAGCCTCTTCGTCAGGCTACATCACTTTCAGTACTTATTACCGCTATCGGAATGAGCTATTTTCTTCAAAATCTTGCACAGCTTATCTGGGGAGCAAATCCCAAGAGCTTCAAGTCTGTTATTCCAAGCGGCGGATTAAGCCTTATGGGCGGAAGCCTTAAGATTTCCTATGTAACCATAGTAACAATCATTGCATCCGTTCTGATAATGGTTGTGCTGACATTATTCGTAAATCACACAAAGATGGGTAAGGCTATGAGATGCGTTTCTGAGGACAGAGGTGCAGCTGAACTTATGGGCGTTAATGTAGATCTTACAATAACTGTCACCTTTGCTATAGGCTCTGCTCTTGCAGCAATTGCAGCAGTCCTTATGTGCAGTGCATATCCTACGCTCAAGCCTACCACAGGCTCCATGCCCGGTATCAAGGCTTTCACTGCAGCGGTATTTGGCGGTATCGGATCAATCCCCGGAGCTATGCTTGGTGGTATCCTTCTTGGTGTTATTGAAATTCTTGGTAAAGCATACGTATCATCCGAGCTTGGTGATGCATTCGTATTTGCAGTACTTATTCTTGTTCTTCTTGTAAAGCCTACAGGCCTTCTCGGCAAGAAGATTCATGAGAAAGTGTGAGGTGAAGCATATGAAAAAATCATCAAACACTTTAAGAAAAATAACAAAAACATATTTCCCTTGCCTTCTGGTAACAGCCATGTTCATAATCTGCCAGATTATGATTACAACAAATGCAATGCCAAGAACCACAAAATCAATGCTGGTTCCTGTGTGCGTTTACATTGTAATGGCTGTATCACTTAACCTTACAGTCGGAATATCCGGAGAACTGAGCCTTGGTCATGCAGGATTCATGTCCATCGGAGCATTCTCAGGTGTTGTAATAGCTACCTATACAAGAGAGGTGTTTGGCTTCTCAGAACCTGCACAACTTCTTTCCGCACTGGTTATCGGAGGCATTATGGCCGGTATCATGGGCGTGATTATCGGTATCCCGGTACTGCGTCTTCGTGGTGACTACCTGGCCATCGTAACTCTGGCATTTGGCGAAATCATCAGAAATATCCTCAACTGTATCTATATTTCACTTGATGGAAATAAGCTCCATTTCGCATTCAACAATAATGACATCCCCGGAACACAGATACTTCGTGGACCTACCGGCGTTACAAGTGTTGAAAAAATTGCATCCTTCCTGGCAGGATTTTTGCTCGTATTATTTACACTCCTTGTGGTTATTAACCTGATTCATTCACGTTCAGGCAGAGCAATCATGGCTGTCAGAGACAACAGAATTGCAGCGGAGTCAGTAGGTATCAATGTAACAGGCTTCAAGCTTCTTGCATTCGTAACATCAGCCTTCCTTGCAGGTATGGGCGGAGCCCTTTTCGGACTTAACTATGCATCCCTTACACCGGCAAACTTCTCCTTCAACGCATCAATTCTTATCCTTGTATACGTAGTACTTGGTGGTATCGGAAATATTACCGGATCCGTAATTGCTGCAGCTGTTCTTTACATTTTACCTGAGGAACTCAGAGGATTTGCAGATTATCGTATGCTAGCATATGCTATCGTACTTATTGCGGTAATGCTTATTACAAATAACGCAAGAATAAAAGCTTTTGTAAATTCCATATTTAAGAAAAACAAAGCGAAAGGCGGTGAGCAGGCATGACAGATACAAAACGTAGATCTGACACAAAGATGGTCGAGCATCCCTCAAGAGCAAGTGGCCCGGAACGAGACTTGAATAAGCGTCCCGTTCTGGAGTGCAGCCACCTTGGAATAGACTACGGCGGACTTAAAGCCGTTGATGACTTTAACCTTACGATAGGACCTACCGAAATTGCAGGACTTATCGGACCTAACGGTGCAGGAAAAACCACAGTATTCAACCTTCTTACAAAGGTTTATCAGCCTACACACGGTGTTGTAATGGTTGATGGCAAAGATACCGCCGGCATGAATACAATTCAGGCCAGCAGACTGGGACTTGCCCGTACTTTCCAGAATATCAGACTCTTTAATCAGATGACCGTTGAAGACAATATCAGAATCGGTCTCCATAACCAGATTCCTTACAGCACGGCATCCGGCATTCTTCGTTTGCCCGCCTTCTGGAAGGGAGAGAAAAAACAGCACGAAAAGGCAATGGAACTCCTTTCTCTTTTCAATATGCAGGATATGGCAGATGTGAAGTCCGGAAGCTTGCCTTACGGTGCTCAGCGTCGTCTAGAGATTCTTCGTGCCTTGGCAACGTCACCAAAGCTTCTCCTTTTGGATGAGCCTGCAGCGGGTATGAACCCAAAAGAAACAGAAGAGCTGATGGACACAATTATTAAGATTCGTGATGATTTCCAGATTGCAATTATGCTTATTGAGCACGATATGAACCTCGTAATGGGTATTTGCGAAGGAATCTGTGTATTGAACTTCGGCAGAGTTATTGCCAAAGGTACAGCAGACGAAATCCAGAATAATCCTGAGGTTATTGAGGCATACCTTGGAACGCAGAAGGAGGACGAATAATATGGCAGAACCTATGCTTAAAGTAGATGGCATTGATGTCTATTACGGTGCAATCCATGCCATTAAAGGGATATCCTTCGAAGTACATGAAAATGAAGTTGTAACACTTATCGGAGCAAACGGTGCAGGAAAGTCCACAACACTTAACACCATCGGTGGACTTATGAAGCCCCGTACAGGTAAAATAGAATTCCTTGGTCAGAACATATCTGCAATGCCTGCCAGCAAGGTTGTGCCCCTCGGCATAGCACTTTGTCCTGAAGGCAGAAGAATTTTCCAGCAGATGACGGTACGTGAAAACCTTGAAATGGGTGGATACACACGTCCTGCAAGTGAAATCCAGGATACTATGGATGAGATGTTCGGACGCTTTCCTCGCCTTAAGGAGCGTGAAAAGCAGATTGCAGGTACACTCTCCGGTGGTGAGCAGCAGATGCTGGCAATTGCCCGTGCACTTATGAGCCATCCCAAGCTTCTTATGCTGGATGAGCCTTCAATGGGTCTTGCTCCCATTCTTGTAGACCAGATTTTTGACATAATAAAAGAGCTTCATAAGGCAGGAACAACCATTCTTCTGGTTGAGCAGAATGCCCGCAAGGCTCTTCAGGTGGCCGACAGAGCCTATGTTCTCGAAACCGGTAAGATAACACTTAGCGGTACAGGTGAAGAACTGGCAAATTCCGACGAGGTACGTAAGGCTTACCTTGGAGGCTGATGTGAGGAAAATAAACGTTGTAATAAAAGACACCCTGCCGGTAATGGCAGGGTATATTGTACTTGGAACAGGCTTTGGACTTCTGCTTAATGAAAACGGCTTCGGTCTTTGGTGGTCCTTGGCGATGAGCGTTTTCGTCTACGCCGGATCCTTACAATATGTTGGAATTTCCTTGCTTTCGAGCGGAGCATCCCTCGTTACAGTAGCAATAACTTCTCTTGTAATTAATGCCAGACATTTGTTCTACGGAATTACAATGATAGGTCACTATAAGGGAGCAGGAGCAAAGAAACCATATCTGATTCACGCGCTGACGGATGAAACATATTCTCTTGTGTGTACGGGAGAGGTGCCGGAAGGCTTCGGAAAGCATGAATACTTTTTCCTGGTTTCACTTTTTGATCAGATATATTGGGTGACCGGAAGTATCGTAGGATCACTTATCGGTGCACTTATACCGGGAAACCTTGAAGGCCTTGATTTCTCAATGACAGCCTTGTTTGTGACTGTTGTGGTTGGGCAGTGGATAAAGGAAAAGGAGCATAGGCCGGCAATTTTTGGAATGATTTCTTCCATAATCTGCCTCCTTGTATTCGGGCCGGATAATTTCATTATTCCTGATATGATTCTTATTATCATTCTTCTTTCTATCTTCAGAAAGCCGATTGAAGAAGGGAGGAAGGCATGAGTAATATTCATGAAATTGCGGCTGTGGCAATAATGGCACTTGTGACCTTCTTTTTAAGAGGCGTGCCCTTTGTGGCTTTCAGAAAAAAGAAGGTTCCAAAGTACATTGAGTATCTTGGAAATGCTCTTCCTTTTGCAGCTATGGCCATGCTTGTGGTGTATTGTCTTAAGGGCGTAAAGATTATGACGGGTAATCATGGAATACCTGAGCTGGTAAGTGTGATTATAGTTGTGCTTTTACACATCTGGAAGAAAAATACAGTTCTCAGTGTCGTTGTAGGTACTGCATGTTACATGATTTTAATACGAATTATCGGACCTTTTGCGGTTTAACTGCAAGAGGTCTTTTTTTGTGGTTCTGATAATAATTGTGAAGTATTTGTGAATTGTTAGCACTCGCTATTGACGAGTGCTAACAATGGTGGTATAACGTAGTCAGTTCGAAAGAACAAGGAACCCTGATGATACTTATAAACAATATACAAACCCTATAAGGAGGAAAAAGCTATGACAGTTATGACAAATTCTTTTGTAAACGATTTTCTTGATGATTTCTTTGGTAACGGCGGTTTCATGGAGAACTGCGGAAAACTTTTAGGCAACGGCAACGGCGTCGGATTTGATATGAACTTTGCAGGAGGACGCATGTTGACAGACGTTACCGAAACAGAGACAAGCTACCTTTTCAACATTGACCTTCCCGGCTACGAGCTGGCCAACATTAAAGGCGAAGTAAAAGACGGCTACCTTACAATCACAGCTACTAACGAGGAAGATAAGAAGGATGAATCCGATAAGAAAAACGGTTACATCCGCAGAGAGCGAATTTACGGCACATGCAGCCGCACATACTTCGTAGGCAAGGATGTTACACAGGCTGATATTAAGGCTAAATTCAAAAATGGTGTGTTAACGGTTGAGGTTCCCAAGAAAGAAAAGAAAGAACTTCCTGAAGACAGATTCATTATGATCGAAGGCTGATTTCCTTTAACTCTCATGCGATGACTACCTCCACGCATAGAGAGTAAGTTCTCCCCATATCTCTTTAAGGCCCGGCTCAATGAGCCGGGCTGTTTATGTTGTACGGATTATTCGAAAATGCTATAATTCATGGAACAAAGAGATTGAGGGAGGAATAGAATTATGAAAAAGAATAAATTCAGCTTCTGGCTTCTCGTATGGGGACTTGGTATTGCGGGACAGATATGCTGGAATATGGAAAACCAGTGGTTTAATACCTTTGTGTACGCGAAAATAGCAAAAGACCCCACAATTATTTCATGGATGGTGGGCATATCGGCAGCGGCAACAACAATTTCCACATTTCTTTTCGGTTGCGTATCTGACAGAATCGGAAAACGAAAGATTCTTGTGGCGGTGGGATACATTTTATGGGGTATATTCACCATTGGCTTCGGAATGACTGAATTCTTGACAAAAGGTGATGCGGGAAAAACTTCCGCAGTCCTTATGGCAACAGGTGTTGCAGTGGTATCAGCCGATGCAATTATGAGTTTCTTTGGTTCCATGGGAAATGACATAGGCTTTACAGCATGGATAAATGACCATATGAACGATAACAACCGCGGCCAGCTGGGTGCGGCCATAGCTACTCAGCCGGTAATCGGAACAATTGTAGGAACAGTTGTGGGCGGAATGCTTGTGGGTGCAGAAGATAATTACTTAAGATTATTTCTCGTAATGGGTGGTGCAGTAATATTGTTCGGTGTGATTTCACTTCTTTTCATGAAGGATTCCGAAGCACTTAAGCCGAACAAAAACGAATCCTTCGGGAAACAGTTCTTCAGCATATTGAATTTCAAAAATTACATAAAGCTCAAAGAGCTGGCTTGGGTAAACCTTTCCCTGGCAGTATATTTTATAGCCTTTAATATGTACTTTGCTCATATAGGAAACTACATGATTTATTACCTCGGTTTCACAGCTGATATGATGGGCTTTATCGAAGGCGGAGCATTGATTCTTGCCATGCTCAGCACAATTCCCGTAACAAAGGCATTGAACAACAAAAAAGAGCCCATTGTGAGCTTCCTGTCTGTAATAATCAATTCTCTCGGTGTGGCAGTTCTTGGTATATTTGTACGACCAAATAACGTAAATACAGAAAGCATCATTAATCCGGTTCTGCTTATTGGTATTTTCTTATTGGGAGTGGGCTACGTACTGTTTCTGCAGGCGATTACAGTCTGGAGCAAGCAGCTTTATCCCGAAGATGCAAGAGGACAGTTTGAGGGCATAAGGATTCTGTTCTTCGTACTGATTCCAATGATCATTGCACCATTGCTTGCAAATCCTATTATTAAGAGAAGCGGAGAATTTGTGGACGAAAACGGGTTTACAGAATATCTTCCGACACATACACTGCTTATTGCAGGAGCGGTTCTTGTGCTGTTAACGATTCTTCCCTTGATTCCTGCCACAAAGCATCATAGAGAAAGAACTTCAAAGTAAAATCCATAAAATCAGGCCTTACCGTATCACAAATACAGTAAGGCCGTTTTTATTCTTATGCTATTAATGTAAACCGAAATGTTCCAAAGCAATCCGAAGCATGTTGTTTACTTCGTCTAAGGACGCAATGCGACTGTCTTCGGGAAGGTTTTCGAGACTCGTCTTAAGATTCGCCAAACCACCGACTATCTGCTGGCACCGCTGATTTTCCATGGCGGTTTTCAATAGCGTAACAGAGAGCTGCGCCATGCTGACATAGTCACCGCGACGTTCTGCGGAAATAATAAGTCCAAGCAAAGTAACATCGTAAGCACGGGCGTCAAAGGAAAGACCAACCTCACGGCGATCATGTTCCAGACGGTTCTTTTCAAGAATAAAGGCTGATTCGACATAGGGATTATCGCGAACAGTCAGATAATTGAAAAGGGTGCTTTGCTCTTCTCGGTTAAGGAAAATATCTCTAAGCGGCATAACCTGCGATGGAAGAGAATAATACAATGATTGAAGCAGTTCGTCAGCATATTCCCGGACGGATATTTTCCCCCAAGCGTAGTTTATTATAGCACGATGACGTCGGAAAAATTGTTTGCTCTCGGTGAGTTCCATGTCATAAAACTCCATTGACTCATCTAAATATTTCATCGCCGATTCAAAGTTCTTATTTCTGTAGGCTTGAACAACATAATTGTCAAGCATGGCATGGCGCTGACCTCTGGTGCTCATAGTGTGATGCTCTAAGTCCTTGCAGAGATGAAGCCTGTCCAGAAGCTCAGAGGCGATATCCTGCTGAATATTTGTTTTCAGTGCCTCAACTCTTCTTAATGTCTTAGGATCGCATATGCTTTCGCAGGCCTGTCCTACTGAAATGCCCATCATTCGACGTCTTCTCTGAATGACCTGTCCTAAAGGGAATACGGTTCTGTCGGAAAAGAAAAATGAAGTAATACGTGGCGTTAGTTCAGTTCCGGTTAATTTTTCAATCCAGCAAAGAAGCTGAAGGTACTCGGAGGCATTCTGGATTTTCACATCATATTCCGGTTCATTAATGACCTTGCAAAAGTGAATAAGTACATCCAACAGCTCTTTTAGGTAATAGAGACGTCCTGCAGAAACAAGTTTTTTAATGGAAAGCTCGATTACTTCTACAATACCTTTGGCAATGTCACTTGTGACAACCTCGGAATTAATTGTATTAGTGCATCTGAGATATAATGCTCTTGGTGCAAAAAGAGAGAGCTCAACATTTGAACGGCTTTCATCCTTGCAAATATCAAAAATATACTGCCATATTTTATTTTTTTTCTCCACATCATAGAAGGCAGCACAGTCCATTACAAGATGCAATTCTACAGAAGAAACAAGCTTGGAATTGGGAACCCCGTTTTCGTCTACGGTAAGTGACATATCGCGAACCTCTTCGAACATTCGTTGAAGTTCTGCCTGATCGGTAGACTCCAGGGCGGCTCGTTCAGCCTTTACAAGGGCAAGAAACTGAGCTTCAACAATGTCGGAAGGTTTTTTATAGGTTCGATAATATTCATTGATATAAGAATCAGTTTTGGAAGTGTCCTTTTCCAAAAGCGCGGTGATGATTTTCTGCCTGATAATCCATCTGCCATACTCATTAACGTTCAAGTAGCGATCAAACTTGTCGCTGTCTTCCCCAAGACGCTTCATTATTCTCGCTTTTACCATAAGAGTGGCCTGTCGATCACCGGCTTCAAGTTTTCTAAGGAGACTTTCACTGCAGACCTTGTTGGTTAATTCATGGATCGATATTTTTTTCTCTGCGCGCAACCTTAAAAGAGTCTGACAAAAATCATCCTTTTTCGTAATATTCCCCATTCTTTTTCCCTCATACAAACCCAATATCGGACAACTCTGTCCCTTGCAAATATATTGTAATGAGTTAGTATAAAAATACAAGCATTTGTTAATAAAATTTACGAAAAGACAGAAATTGCAATGTTGGGTTTCAAAACAGCCTACAAGATGCTTTTTTAATATAAACCCTAAACGCAGAAACGGTGGACGATTTATCGCCCACCGTTTCTGTTTTTGTGCCTTGCGGCGTATATTGTATAATTAAGCATTGAATCCACGATTATAATCTCTTGGATCAACATATGTTTCGTTCAAAACGCCTCTTCCGTATGTAAGTCCTGCGTATACAGTCTGAGTGTTTTTCATCATAGGACCGCCAACATCATCCTTGGCGATGGTATCAAAAGCGTCTCTGAGCTTTCCGATTACATCGTCCACAATATCCAGAGCCTCCGGATGATTTCCGGCTGTTGCATATGAAATACGCTGATTCAGATAGGCATACAGGCTGTAAAGATTTACGGAAAGAGGAATATTATAATCAAGACATCTCATAAGCTCGTTCAAAAACCTTGTTGCATGGTTCAACTCATGTCTGTAACTCTCATAATTTTTTTGGCGGAAAGCAATCCGTGCGTTCTTTACATCCGTAAGAATAACATCATAAAGGATAACAATTAAGTCGCAGGAATTAGCTTCGGTTGTTCTTAATGTAAAAGACTTGATTTCTTCTTTGGTCATAGGTCACCTTTTAATGATAGAGTCTCAAATTATGACTGGAGCAGGTTCAAAACATTCTGAGGTCTCTCGTTTGCCTGAGAAAGCATAGCGGTGGCAGCCTGAACAAGAACCTGAAGCTGTGAATAATTAGCCATTTCGCTTGCCATATCAGTATCCTGAATACGGGAAAGAGCCTCAGTAAGGTTTTCTGCTGAAGTATCAAGGCTGTTGATTGCATGATCAAGACGATTCTGATATGCACCAAGCTTTGCACGAGCTGCAGAAACGATGTTTACTGCGTTATCAAAGGTTGTAATGGCTTCCATCGCACCGCTCTGTGTAGAAAGATCGGCGTCTACGATTTCAAGAGATACAGTATCGATTCTGGGGATGCGGACCTCCATGGTCTGACCCTCATTTGCACCAATCTGAAGAGTCATGGGACCGGCCTTCAAAACTGTTACGGTAACGTCGCCGACTGCACTTGTTACATTAAACTTCATTTCGAAGCCGCCTCTGTCTTTTACGGTAACATAATCACCGTCCACAGTTACTGTGGCAGTCTTTTCAAAGCCTGAATCCGGATAGGTTGCATCACCTTCAAAGAAGAGGGTTACACTTGTGTCTGCACCTGTAGTTAACATGCCCTTTCCTGTAAGACCGAGCATATCTCCAAGGTCAGCGTTGGAACAAGCTACTTCAAGCTTTGCATCCTTACCGAAGTCCTTTGTTACAAGGGTGAGATTTGCATTTGAAAGATCAGCAAGTGCCTCACCAACGGAAATGATTTCAAATCCTGCGGCAGAATCCGGGTCGGGCGTATTGTTGGTGAGATAAACATCAACGCCACTTCCGCAACCTGCCTGAATCTTGGAAATGATTGTATTTAAGTCGTCCCCTGCGGAAATATCTATAGCCTGATCATTAACGAAGAGTGTGCCGTCTGCAGGAGCCGTAGGTGATGTGAGGCCTGTGCGGACAACTGCCTGCTTGGGATCATCACCGATTCTCATGGAATAGCTCTTAACGCCTACGCTGTCGGAAAGAGAAACGAGTGTCACATCGCTGTTGTCAGAATAGGAACGTCTGTCGATTGTGCCGTTAAGGAGCTTCTTTGTATTGAACTCTGTAGTTGTGGATATACGATTGATTTCTTCCTTAAGCTGTACAACTTCATCCTGAAGAGTGGAACGGTCTTCGTCTGTGCAGGTTCCGTTTGAAGCCTGTACGGAAAGCTCACGCATACGCTGAAGCATTTCCTCAACCTCGATTAATGCACCTTCAGCTGTCTGGATAACGGAAATTCCGTCGGAAGCATTTCTGGATGCCTGATTAAGTCCGGCAATCTGTGTCTTCATTTTCTCGGAAATCGCAAGGCCTGCGGCGTCATCTGCTGCACAATTGATGCGATAACCGGAAGAAAGTCTCTGGAGGCTCTTTGTAAGGCCTGCATCGTTTCCGTTAAGAATGTTGTTGATTTTGAGTGCTGATATGTTGTGGTTTATTCTCATGTATACCTCCTGATCAGCCTAAATCGGCCTGTCTGACGTGGGTAACAAATACCTTTGCGATTCTGTAAAGCTCATTGGGACTTCCTTGTCCGTCCCCTTCGGGAACGTCCTGATAAGCTCCGTTTGTTTTGTATGCATATCTTTCGGCGGGAACTTCCTCTGTGCCGTAGTATATGCTTCCGATACGGATACCATTCTGAGCCAGCTCTGCGAAGAGATTCAGCTGCTTTTCCGAAAGCTCGCGGACACCATCGTTGGAGTCACCTGATATGAAGCATTTCATCTTGTTTTCTTCGATGGAAGCCTCTGCTCGTATCGTTCCCAGATGAAGTGTCGGAACAGATACAAGAACTTTGGAGCTCTGCTGCTCTTCGTTATTAAGGATTGTAACGTTCATATTGATGATTTCGTCGCCGGTATCTACCGGAATTGTGTAGAATTCACGTTTGCTGAGACGATTCATGAACCTTGCACCAACATCCATCTTCTTAAGTGCACGAACATCCAGTTTGGTCATTTCCGGGGAACGCTGGAGTGCGGTTTTTATGCCTTTTACTTCATCTGCAAAAGCTTTATATGCTGCCTGCATTTCCTCTGCACTGTTAAGACTTTCTGTCAGATCCGGCAGAATTCCGCTTTCGCCCGTTGCCATGGTTTTGTATTTTTTATAAGAATGGTAGATTTCGTTTTTACCACTGAGCATATCCTTTGCGGCTTCAATATTTTCCATTGTTGTAAGCACATTGAAGTCTTCAAGGAAACGTGTGGCATTTTCACTTGTTGCGGCCAGGTCCCTTATGTTAAGCACCCAGTCCTCAGCCGTGATGTGAACATCTTCCGTTAATTCTTTCATAACATTATCGGCACGTTCCACCACTTTGTTTAGAGCTTCCGCCTCCGGACCTGTTGATTTGCCAAGACCGGCACGGATTTTATTTTCGATGCGATCCACGTCGGTAGCGAGCTTGGAGACGTTTTTGAAGGTGTCATCAATAAGTGCGTCACTGCCGGCAAATTTTCCTGAACGTACCGCGGTGAGGAGACCGTGCAACGTGGGTTCCTGACCGGACTTAAAGACATTTCCCACAGCAGCTTCTTCGGAATCCTGAATCTGATGTAATGCCTTGTATATTGCGATGTATGCGTCTCGTTCAGAGGCTGAGAGTTCGCCCTTTTTATCAAGGTTTACAAGGAAGGTGGAGAAGGTATCATCCGATGTGATTCCCTCGTTTTCCTTAATCTCTCGAATCTTATTGTTGAGCTCATCAAGAGTTGAATTTAATGGATTGATTCCATCCCTGATCATTCTTACTGTGACTGCGGGATGCAGGTTTGAAAAAACATCCTGAAGCTTTGCGTCATATTCAGTAACCTTGCTGATATTTTCCGCATTGATTTCAGCTGAAGCGTATCCAAGTATTCTGGTTGCTCGTCTGGATTCTTCCGTAACCGGGATACCTGCCTGAGTCAGCAGGGAGTCAACGTTCTTAAATGCCTTTTCTATGCTGTCTCCGTATTTTCCTTCCGGAGCTGTCATTACTGTTTCAAGAGTATGAGCATATTTTCCAAAGGCACGCTGCTGTTCAAGACTGCCTTCTTCGTGAAGCTCATTGATTGTAATCGAGCTTGCTGAGTTTACCGTATCATATACGAGGGTGGCCGGCATGTTTTCGATGTCTGCCAGCTTTTCGGTGGTGTCCTTAAGCAGGTCCACATCAGCCTGTGTATAGGAGCCGGGAGCCATTCCTGCCTCAGTAAAGAAGCTGGAATAATATCGATTTTCCAATGAACGGAGGCCCTCAATAAGCTTGTTCATTGCAACTGCATCAATCTTTACGCCCTCTTTTGCAAGACGATAGCCGGCTTCGAAGGTCATTTTTGCCTTGATTTCTTCCAACTGGCGGCGGGCACGGATGGCGGCACCGTTTCCGAGACCGGCACTTCTGTAGCTTTCCAGAGTTCTTGAGACTTCAGGAGAGGGGGAAGCGAGTGCTTCTTCCGCTTCATGCAGATCTCCCAGTGAAAGCTCTATTTTATCAGGATTAAGAACACCCGTGCGTGCAGCCTTTGTGGCTACAGCAAGCTCAATGCCCTTATCTGTTACGTTGTCATTGTTTTTGATAATCTGACGAACCTGCTTGTCAGTGGATGACAGGAGATTCATCTGCATAGGATTACGTCCTACGGAAATAGCATCTACCGAACGTGTGAGGGTTTCCTCAACGCTTATTCTGATGGCGGAAATTTTGCTGTAGGACTGAAGGTTTTCTGCGGTAAGAGGAATATCCTTTCTGATGAAATCCTTTGCGGCTTCCATCATCTGCTTTCCGCTTCGAAGGCCCGCCTGGAACAGCATATTGTTGACTGTGGGTTCCAGCTGTGCCCATGCCTCGTCGGTCAGAACCTTGTCAGGTTTCGAATAGTTTTTTGCACCGATTCGTGCTTCGGCAATGTTTTCAGGAGTCGGAGCCATCTTATTACGAACCATGTACTCCACTTCTGATTTACTGAGGGAAGTTTCAGAACCCATTGCATCGAGACTTGCAGCGATTTTCTGAAGATTTCCTTCTGTCACAGGCAGGTTGGCTTTGAGAAGTTTTTCGGCAATTCGTTCTGCCATGGGATTTCCGCCTAGTACCTTAACGGCCATGGCAATGATTGCCCGTCTGTCTTCCTGCTTGTTTTCAACCTGAGCCTCTATGGAGGCTGCCTGCAAATCCTTCTGAAGCTTGATTCTTTCCAAGGCGGCTTCTAATTGCTCAGCGGTCATAGCAAAAACGTCAAAACCTTCATTGATCAATTCTTCCATATCGGAGGATGACATTCTGTCGGAAACATTATCAAGACGGTCCTGATTTTTCTCTGCCTCAGTGCGATTGTCTTCCTCTGCGGTTATCTGCTCCTGAGCATTTTTCTTTCTGTAAAGCTCTGAAGTTTTGGCTGAGTCCTTTATGGTTTCGGAGCTGCTGAAGGCATCTTCCATGCTTTTGGAGAAGTCGCTTTTTGATGTTCCGCTGACCTTTCCGGCATTTTTGAACAGTGCTTCGTCCAAGGAAGGAGACTGGGGTTCTGTGCCGTTTATTCCGTATGAATTCAGTGCGTTGTGTATGTTCATTAACTACCTCTCAAGTGAGTGTAATAGCTTAAATTAAGTCATATTTTTATTAAAAGTGGATACTCCACCCGAATTCTTTATCGGCAATTATGACCATTTTCTTTAGATGAGGACCGAAAGTGGCATTGTATGAACAAATGAAAAGGCTCAACAAAATATAGTGAAACGTTTTACCGAAATTCTTTCTTTTTAGAAAAAATTCATGGTTTTGTTGTAATAAAGTGAATATATGCTATAATCAAATTATGTACGCGCTCTGCGTATAAAATGCGACATCAGGAGGGACAGACATGATTAAAAAAGAGATGATTGCCATGCTCCTTGCAGGAGGACAGGGCTCCAGACTTGGCGTCCTTACTTCGGGACTTGCAAAGCCGGCAGTTCCGTTCGGCGGTAAATACAGAATCATCGACTTTGCACTCAGTAACTGTATAAATTCAGGTGTAGATACCGTAGGTGTTCTGACACAGTATCAGCCTCTCAGACTTAATACTCACATAGGAATCGGTATTCCGTGGGATCTTGACCGTAACGTAGGTGGTGTCTCTATACTTCCACCTTACGAAAAGAGCACAAACACAGAATGGTACACAGGTACAGCAAACGCAATCTATCAGAATCTTCGTTATATGGAATATTACAATCCTGACTACGTTATGATTCTCGGCGGTGACCACATCTACAAGATGGATTACGAAGTAGTACTTGATTATCATAAGGCTCACAATGCGGATATTACCCTTGCAACAATTCCCGTTCCCATCGAGGAAGCAAGTCGTTTCGGTATTGTTATTACCGATGATGATGGCAGAATTGTTGACTTTGAAGAAAAGCCCAAGCAGCCAAGAAGCAATCTTGCATCAATGGGTATTTACATCTTCAGCTGGAAGGTTCTTAAGGATGCACTTATTGCTCTTTCCGAACAGCCCGGTTGTGACTTCGGTAAGCATATTATTCCTTACTGCCACAAGAACGGTCAGAGAATTTTCGCATATGAATTTAATGGCTATTGGAAGGATGTAGGAACACTTTCTTCATATTGGGAATCCAACATGGAGCTTATCGATATTGTTCCTGAATTTAACCTTTACGAAGAATTCTGGAAGATTTACACAAAGACGGACATAATTCCTCCTCAGTACATCGCACCCGGTGCAGTTGTGGAAACTGCCATTATAAGCGAAGGTGCTGAGATTTATGGTGAAGTTTATAAGTCGGTAATCGGTCCCGGCGTTGTAATCGGCAAGGGTACGGTTGTTCGTGACTCAATCATCATGAGAGATACTGTTATTGGAGATAACTGCTATGTTGAAAAGGCTATTATTGCGGAGAGCTGCGGTATCGGAAACAACGTACAGATTGGTATAGGTAACGAGGAACCCAATAAGTGGAAGCCTGATATTTATGCAGGCGGTCTTGTAACAATCGGCGAAGCTACAATTATTCCCGATAACGTAAAAATCGGCAAGAACACAGCATTAAGCGGTGCAACAATGCCTGAGGATTACAATGGAGGAGAGCTTCCTTCAGGAGAAAATATTATAAAGGCAGGTGGCATACAATGAGAGCAGTCGGTATTATCTTAGCAGGCGGTAACAGCGCCAAAATGCGTGAGCTTTCAAACAAGCGTGCCATCGCAGCTATGCCGATCGGCGGAAGCTATCGCGCAATTGACTTCGTACTTTCCAACATGTCAAATTCTCATGTACAGAAGGTAGCGGTTCTTACACAGTACAATTCAAGATCACTGAACGAACACCTCAGTTCATCAAAATGGTGGGATTTCGGACGTAAGCAGGGTGGTCTTTATGTTTTCACACCTACCATTACTCCGGAAAACGGTTTCTGGTATCAGGGTACAGCAGATGCAATTGCACAGAACCTTTCATTCTTAAAAAACAGCCATGAGCCCTATGTAGTAATTGCTCACGGTGACTGTGTCTACAAGATGGACTACAACAAGGTTCTTGAGTACCACATCGCAAAGCGTGCGGATATTACAGTGGTTACAAAGGTTATGCCTGAGGATGAAGACGTATCAAGATTCGGTACAGTAAAGGTTGATTCCGACAATCGTATTATCGATATGGAGGAAAAACCTCTCGTATCAAAGTCCAACAGAGTATCCGCCGGAATATATATCATCAGAAGAAGACAGCTGATTGAACTCCTTGAGACTCTTCAGGAGGAAGACAGACATGACTTCGTGCAGGATGTGCTCATCCGTTATAAGGACGTTAAGCATATTTATGCTTATGATATGGACAGCTACTGGACAAACATATCCACTGTTGAAGCGTATTTCAATGCAAATAAGGATTTCCTGAAGAAATCGGTTCATGACTATTTCTTCAAAGAATATCCTGATATTTATTCAAAAATTGATGATAACCCTCCCGCTAAGTACAATCCCGGAGCAAGAGTTTCAAATTCACTTATCTCCAGCGGTTGCATCGTTAACGGTACAGTAGAGGATTCGGTTATCTTCAAAAAGGTTTACATTGGTAACAATTGCACGATAAAGAATTCAATTATTCTTAATGATGTTCATATCGGGGACAATACATATATTGAAAATTGCATCGTTGAGAGTCGTGACACAATAAAGCCTAACTCAACTTATATTGGGGAAAACGGTGAAGTTAAGGTTGTTGTGGTTAAGGGAGAAAGGTATTCAATAGGCTGATAGCCATATAATGTAGGAGGTTTACAGATGAATGTTACAGATGTCAGAGTCCGCAAAGTCGATAAAGAAGGCAAGATGAAAGCTGTTGCTTCAATTACTATTGACGGAGAGTTTGTTGTTCATGATATTAAAATCATCGAGGGTGAAAAAGGTCTCTTTATAGCTATGCCCAGCCGCAGAACCGGTGAGGGTGAGTACAGAGACATTGCACATCCCATTAATTCCGAAACAAGAGACAGGCTTCAGGCGCTTGTTCTCGGAGCCTACGAGAAGGCTTTGAATGACGGAACTCTGGAATAATAAACACTACTTGGGGCTCAGAAATGAGCCCTTTTTCTTTTAACATGAATGTCTTTCCTATTGCCACATAGGTGGAAGTGATGTAAGATATAGGGTACGCATTTTGTGCAGATCTATGGAGTTAAAAATGGCAGGAAATAGAAAAAACAATAATAAAGGTCTGATGACACTGCTTTTTGTGCTGATAGCAATATTACTCATATTGCTTATAGTTTTGATGCTGGTGATTTTTATGGATCGATACCAGAAGGGGCAGACTGCTCATGTTGTATCACCGGCACCGACAGTAACAGACGTTATCAAAGACGGAAATTCGACAAATACACCTTCACCTACGAAGGGTTCAGATAAACCAAATAAAGACAATGATGAAAAAAAGGCAACTCCTACGCCTACAAACACTCCAATTCCGACGGATACACCTACGCCCACACCGGCCTTCAGTCTGGACACGGGCTTCGGAAGAGCTGTAAATGAGGCTGCGTCAGCTCAGTATGATGAGTGGAAGGCAGGTAAGGATAATGTAAAGGCAGAGTTTTACGATAATGGTTATTACGTTTCTGTACTTCTCACTACGGGAAATGATGCCGGCTCAGATTATCCGATGACCTTTGTTAAAGAAACAGGTGAGCAGCTTGGCATTAAGGACTTTGTGAGAGAAAGCTATCTGGCTGTAATCAAGGAAAGACTTCAGAAATACGTACTCACTGTGGATGATGTGTTTAAGGACTCTGAGTTTATTAAGTATCAGACACCCTATAAAGCATCTGACTACAACTTCTTCTACATGAAGGACGGAAAACTGTTTTTCTACTTCCCGAAGAATACCCTTACAGAGGGACAGCCGGCGTTCTATTACGAGTGCGATCTGAATGATGCCACACCGTACCTCTTTGTGAACACAGCAGGAGAGAAAGTCGGACAGCACATAAGAATGGATCTTGACCCCTCAAAGCCCATGGTGGCGTTTACATATGATGACGGCCCCAGAGCCTCTGTTGAAAATCATTTCTTTGATCTGATAGAGAAGTATAATGCAAGATTTACATTCTTTTCCGTTGGTAACCGCTTCAGTACCACAGGCACATGGACAAATTATATGACGTGTCTTAAAGAATTGTCGGAGGCGGGCTGTGAAATAAGCTCACATACCTATTCTCATGATCAATACGGTTATTACCGAGAGACTAAGGATTCAACAGGAAAGGTTACAAGCACTTTCTTTAATAAAGAAGCCAACTTTAAAATCTTCTGGCAGGAAATCAATAAAAACACAGAAATTATTGCATCAACCACCGGCTGTGCACCTGAGTTTATTCGTATGCCCGGAGGTTGCTATGCAGACTATATGGTCAATGTACCTATGCCAATGGTTAACTGGAGCGTCAGCACTGAAGATTGGCAGTATCATGGCAAACAGATAAAGCTTGACGAGTGGTCCGGTGCAGAAGAAGGAAGACAAAAGGTATATGAAGCACTTATGAACGTTAAAGACGGTGATATAGTGCTTATGCATTCGATTTACCTTTATACATACGAGGCTACGGAAAAGGCCATGGAAGAACTGTCAGCACAGGGATACCAGTTTGTGAACCTGTCTGAACTTTTCTACTACAAGGGGCTTAAGGTTGAAAACGGGAAGCTCTATAACAAAGGAAGAGAGTAACAATGAAGATAATAGCAGGGCTTGGAAATCCCACAAACGAATATGTCGGTACACGCCATAATATCGGTTTTGACGGCATTACCGCTATTGCGGACAAGTACAGAATATCCGTAACGGAAAAGGATCACAAGGCACTTTGCGGCAAGGGCGTTATAAGCGGCCAGAAGGTTCTCCTTATGAAACCGCAGACATATATGAACCTCAGTGGCGAAGCCATTGCTGATGCGGCACGCTTTTATAAGGTTGAGCCGGAGGATATAAGCGTAATATACGACGACATAGATCGTGAACCGGGAAGCATTCGAGTACGTGAAAACGGAAGTGCAGGCGGCCATAACGGAATGAAAAATATAATTCAGCACCTGGGAAGTGAAAAGTTCCCCCGTGTGAGAATCGGCGTGGGAGAAAAGCCCAAGGAATGGGATCTGAAGGATTACGTTCTTGGACACTTCAGCGCCGAAGACGAACCAAAAATGAGAGCAGCACTGTCAGATGCAGTGACTGCAGTTGAATTGATACTATCAGACGAAATCGGTAAGGCAATGAATACTTTCAACAAGAAAAAGAAAAAGCCTGAACCGGGAGAAGAGAAATAAGCTGTATACAGCCGGAATCATGAATAATCTGACAGCATTACTTAATAATTCTGCAGAATTTCTGCAGACAAGAGAGGCACTTATCAAAGGCCGTACACCTGTTTCGATTACAGGTGTGGCCGATTCGGATAAGTGTCATTTTGTTGCAGCATTAAGCGAACAATTTAATTCTACCCTTATTGTCACATATAACGACCTTCGTGCGAAAGAAATATATGACGATATGCGTTTTTTCTCCGAAAACGTTTGCATTTACCCTGCCAAGGACCTGATTTTTTACAGTGCTGATATTAAAGGCAATGCCATCGTAAAGGACCGTATGCAGGTTGTGCGCCGTCTTGTGGCGGGAGAAAAGTGCATAGTTATTATGAGCCTCGATGCTGCAATGGATAAGATTCTTCCGAAGGAACGAATTGCTGAGCAGGTGCTTTCTTTTGCGGTTGGTGATGAGGTGGATACAAAGACACTTCCCGCCAAGCTTGTAAGCCTGGGCTATGAGCGTCAGGACAATGTTTCCTCTCCCGGAGAATTCGCCGTACGAGGCGGCATAATCGATATTTTTGCCATAAACGATGAGTCTCCCACGAGACTTGAACTTTTTGGTGACGAAATTGATGTAATCAAATCTTTTGATGCAGAGAGTCAACGTTCTCAGGAGAACCTGGACAGCCTGACTGTTTTTCCTGCCACGGAATTCCCTCTTACAGATGACGAAATGTATGAGGGCTTTGAGAAAATTCGAAAAGAAGCTTCGCGTCAGGAAAAAGTACTTAGAAAAGATATAAAGAACGAGCAGGCTCACAGACTTATAACAACCTGTGAAGAAGCCATAGAAACTATCGAATTTTCCCGCGGAAAATCCAGCGTGGACAGCTTTGTGGAGTGCTTCTTTAAGGAAACCTGCTCCATAATAAATTACTTTGGAGAAAACGATTTAATCGTTTTCGATGAACCGATGCGTCTTTCTGATAAAGGAGAAGCAACACTTACAGAGTTCAGCGAGAGTATGATCGGACGACTGGAATCCGGCTATATTATCCCGTCCCAGGCAAACGTTATTTTTGATCCAAAGAAGATTTTCGCCATGGCGGAAATGAGGCGACTTCTTGTGGTCTCAACCCTGGATTACGGATTTGCCGGAATCAAGCTTAAGGAAGAGTACAACCTTCTTACAAAGACAATTAATAACTATATTTCCAACATTGAAATGCTTGTAAAGGATGTTGAAAGTTATAGAAAGAAAAAATATAAAACAATTATTGTTACCGGCTCTCAGGCAAAGGCCCGCCGCCTTGCAGAGGAGCTGGGAGATTATGATATTCCCGCAATATATGTCGATAACAGGGAAAGAGAAATACTTCAGGGCGAAGTAATAGTGGTAAACGGTGCACTCCATAAAGGTTTTGAGTATCCGAATCTCCATGTGGCGGTTCTGGTAGAGGGAGATTCCTTTGGTGCAGGAAGAAAGAAACAAAAGAAGACCTTTGGTGCCACCGGAAAAGAAATACATTCACTTCATGAACTTACCTATGGTGATTATGTAGTTCATGAGAGAAGTGGTCTCGGAATTTACCGAGGCATAGAAAAACGAGAAACGGACAAATCTGCCATTGATTATATTAAGATTGAATATAATGACGGCGAACTTTACATACCGGCAACAGGCCTGGAAGCAATTCAGAAATATGCATCGGGAGATGCGGATAAGAAGCCAAAAATCAACAAGTTAAACTCTCCCGAGTGGAAGAGAACCAAGGCGAGAGTTGAACGTGCCGTAACTGATATTGCGGAAAAGCTGGTGAGCTTATACGCAATCCGCTCAATGGATAATGGTTTCGCATATGACCCTGATAATGAGTGGCAAAGAGAGTTCGAAGAACTGTTTCCCTATGAAGAAACTGACGATCAGCTTAAAGCAATCGACGATACAAAGCGTGATATGGAAAGCACTCGCATAATGGATCGTCTTATTTGTGGTGACGTTGGTTACGGAAAAACAGAGATTGCTCTCAGAGCAGCCTTCAAGGCAGTACAGAACAATAAGCAGGTGGCTGTTCTTGTGCCGACAACAATTCTTGCACAGCAGCATTACAATACATTTTCAAGCAGAATGCTGAATTATGGAGTCAACGTTCACATGATGTCAAGATTCCGTACTGCTGCACAGCAGAAGGATACACTGAAGCTTCTTTCTGAAGGCCGTGTGGATATTGTGATAGGAACCCATCGCCTTCTTTCCGAGGACGTCAAATTCAAAAACCTTGGTCTTCTTGTTGTGGACGAAGAGCAGCGTTTTGGTGTTACACATAAGGAGAAAATAAAAGAGCTTAAGAAGGACGTGGATGTACTTACACTTACAGCAACGCCTATTCCAAGAACGCTTCACATGAGCCTTTCGGGAATAAGAGATATGTCGGTTCTGGAGGAGGCTCCCGTTGACCGCCTTCCCATTCAGACCTTCGTTATGGAACATAATGACGAAATAATCAGAGAAGCAATAAATCGAGAACTGGCAAGGGGCGGTCAGGTGTACTATGTATATAACAGAGTTGCCGGACTTGAAGACCGGGCAGCACTTGTACAGAAGCTTTGTCCCGACGCCAATGTGGTTTTTGCTCACGGACAGATGAGCGAACGCCAGCTGGAAAAGATAATGTACGCATTCATTTCCGGAGAAATTGATGTACTCGTATCCACCACCATAGTTGAGACTGGTATTGACATTTCCAACGTAAACACAATGATTATCGACGATGCCGATAAAATGGGCCTTTCACAGCTGTATCAGCTTCGTGGACGTGTTGGACGCTCGGCGAGAACCGCGTATGCATTTTTGATGTATAAAAGAGGCCAGGTGCTTAAAGAAGTGGCAGAAAAACGACTTCAGGCAATCAGAGAGTTTACCGACCTTGGCAGCGGCTTCAAGATTGCCATGCGAGACCTGGAAATCCGCGGTGCCGGTAACGTTCTGGGTGCTGAACAAAGCGGACACATGGAAGAAGTCGGCTATGACCTTTACTGCAAAATGCTGGACACAGCAGTTAAAAAGGCAAAGGGAGAAAGCGTTCCTCTGGAGGAGTTTGAAACTCAGATTAAAATGGACGTAGCGGCATTCATTCCTTCGAATTACATCAGAAGCGAAAGCGACAGACTTGATATGTATAAACGCATCGCCATGATTGAAACCGAAGAAGAACGAATGGACATGATAGACGAGCTGGTTGACCGATATGGAGACGTGCCGGCTACTGTAAACAGCCTCCTCTACGTTGCACAGATTAAGGCGATGTGCCATAGTGTGTATATAACATCGCTCCTGCAGCAGGGTGAGGGTGCAAAGCTTACGTTCTTTAACAATCCGCCTATAAAGACAGAATTTCTTGACGGCTTTCTGACGGAACACAACCCTTACGTCAAACTTGTAATGGGAAAAGACGGCACTACATTCCTTACATACATATTCCCGAAGGAAAAAAAGAAACTTACCGCAAAAGAAGCGGAACAAAAGATGTTTGACAATATAAAGACATTGTTAAACGATATGAAGGTACTCTATTGATGAAAAGACTTTTTGCAATAATACTGATCCTTGTATTGACACTATCAGGGTGTGCAGTAAAAAAAGAAGAAGAGGGCACAAAGTGGGCTGAGGGCGTTTATCTCAGAATAGGCGACACGCAGGTGGATTATCGCGAGGGCCTGGTTTATCTTGATGCCACACGAAGGGACTACGAACAATACTATGGCAGTGATATATGGTCATATGTGGTTAACGCAGAGGGCGGAACCCTTGGAGATGTGGTAAAACAACAGGTTCTTGACGAAATGATTTACGTTAAAATCGTATGTGCACAGGCTGAGAAGCTGAACGTATCCTTGACGGTGGATGAACTATCAATTGTGGATGCTCAGACAGAAGAGTATATGACAAAGATAAAGGGTGCGGATATTCTTTCTCAAGGTGTAAATAAGGACATTGTCAGAAAGGTTTATCAGGACAATGCACTGGCACGTAAGGTTTTTGAGTATGCAACACTGAATATTGATACGAATATTTCCAACGAGGAAGCGGGACAGCATCACCTCTATTCCTTTGCTGTGCGAAATCACAAGATTGGATCTGCAGGAGAAAGGGTGGAATATACAGAACTTGAGCAGGCAGACCTTAAGGAAAGAGTCAGGGGCATGCATGAGGAAGCCTCAAAAACCGATGACTTCCTGAAATATGCTGCAGGCGTTACCGAAAACTCTGCAATGCTGGATATTTATGTAGGAAAAGGCTCTCTTGACAAATCCATAGAGGACAAGGTTCTGGTCTTGCAGGATGGAGAGATTTCAGAGGTGCTGGAAACAAAGGATTATTATTATGTGTTTTATTGCGAAAGTTCCTTTGACATTGATAAAACACTGGAAAAGAAAGAAGAAATAATCGCCACCAGGCAGGAAGAAGCTTTTGAAACCTTCTATGCCAAGTGGCGAACAGAAACTGATATAGAATTAAATGTGGATGTGTGGAATACAATGAACTACACATCGACAAATGTGGAAAAGTAATTATTTTGCGGCTGCATCCTTGCTCTTAAGGGATGCAGTTATTTTTTTGTCCAGGAAGAACAACAGATAAGTGCATCCTATTGACTGAACAACACCGAAAAGCATTGCACCAAGGATATCTGTAGTCCAGTGCATGAAAAGGTATATTCTTGAAAAAGCAATGATTACTGCAAGAATAATAGCGGAAATACCCAGTCTGTGGCGCTTAAAGAAGCTTACAGTTTTGTCCTTTACAAGATAATATCCTTCTGCGATGTACATACATACGGCAGCGGAGAAAGAAACCATGGAATGGCCGGAAGGGAAGCTGTATGAGGAGAGTCTTGGAAGATAGGGCTCAAACTCGGTAAGCACATTATAGGGACGTGGCCTTGCAAAGAGATTTTTAAGAATTACATTGCAAAGGATGAACTCTATAAGGAGCACAAAAGCCATGCAAAGGCCGACTTTACGTGTTTTCTTAAAGCACAGAAAAAGAATTGCAAGAACAATCCAGACCTCGCCGTGGTTACATATTACTGAAAAAAACTTCATAATCCAGTCGATGGCTGTTACGTGCCAGCCGGACTGGATTGCATAGTGAATTGCTTCGTCAATTTGTTGTATAGCTGCGGGCATAAATAGACCTCCTGATTCGTGTTTATAAAAATATAACAGTTTGTGGGTGGTATTGCAATTTTTCTGTCGGACATAAATAAATTATTTAGAAATTGATAGTTGAATTTTTCAATTGTTTGAAAAACAGAGGGGGGACTTTAGCGGGATAAAGAGCCTTCAAACCCTTGATGTAAGCGCTTTCAAGGGAATTGTTTATCTTTTTTTAACAATATAAAACAATTGTAAAAGTTGCTTAAAAGGACAAAATTATATACTTTTTCTAAAATCTGCATGGCAATAATCACAATGTAACATCGCAAGGATGACATAGTGCAAAAGTCACAAATGCCTTGACTTAGCGGTGTTTAGGGTGTATTCTTTAGCAAAACTGCACAAAATGATATTGAGATTAGTGCAATTTATAGGGCAATATTTTTACAATGCCT
This sequence comes from Lachnospiraceae bacterium, assembly GCA_024403375.1. Taxonomy (GTDB): domain Bacteria; phylum Bacillota; class Clostridia; order Lachnospirales; family Lachnospiraceae; genus RGIG3528. Next base: position 31,996 of record JAKSRZ010000001.1, on the reverse strand, counting down.
TGTAAATACTGCAACATTGTGAAAAACAACGTTAAAAAAGGATTAGTGGCTATGTCAAACCTCGTATTACGAAATGTAAATAAGGTATACCCCAACGGCTTCGCCGCTGTGCATGATTTCAACCTTGAAATCAAGAATGGCGAGTTTATTGTGTTTGTTGGACCTTCCGGATGCGGAAAATCAACAACACTCAGAATGATTGCCGGATTGGAAGAGATTACAAGCGGTGATTTTCTCATAGAGGACAAGAGAGTAAATGACATGTCCCCGAGACAGCGCGGAATTTCAATGATTTTCCAGTCATATGCACTTTATCCTAATATGAGTGTATACGAGAATATGGCCTTTGGCCTTCAGCTTAAGGGCTATGACGGCGAGGCCATTGAAAAGAGAGTAAGAAAGACTGCAAAAATTCTTGGACTTACAGATTATCTGGACAGAATGCCGAGAGAACTTTCCGGCGGTCAGCGTCAGAGAGTTGCGGTAGGACGAGCAATTATACGTAAGGTTGACATTTTCCTTATGGACGAGCCTCTCTCAAACCTCGATGCAAAGCAAAGAGTTACGATGAGATCTGAGATTACTGCAATCCACAGAAAAATCGGAGCAACAACAATTTATGTAACACACGATCAGACAGAGGCCATGACTATGGCAGACAGAATTGTTGTTATGAAGGATGGCAGAATCCAGCAGGTTGGCACACCAAAGGAACTTTACTTCGATCCCGTAAATCTCTTTGTTGCAGGCTTTATCGGTGAGCCTCCCATGAATTTCATGAAGGGAACCATTTCCGCAGGAGGATTTGTTGCCGAAGGTTCCTCAAAAGAATTGAAGCTCGGACCCGCATATGATGAATTTGTAAATCAGAACTCAGGCAAAAAAGTTATTCTCGGCTTCAGACCTGAAGCTGTTGAACGAGCATCGGAAACTACAAGAACCGACGGAATCAGACTGGATACAGAAGTTTCCCTTACAGAGCTCCTTGGAGATAACACCAATGTCTATGCAGCTTATGAAGGAATCGATCTCATATTCAAACTCGATCCTCATCTTACACCTGAAAGACACACAAAATGTGAGGTCTTTGTTCCTTTCGAATCAGTTTATCTCTTTGATCAGGAAACAGAGGAACGCATAAAATAACAAAATGAATCAGAACGGAATTTCATTGAAGGCCTATCGCATATTTGATCTGTTTATTCTGACACTTCTTGCATGTGCGGTAGAACTTATAAACATAATCGTCTTAAAAAAACTATTTCCGGCGGAGCTGTTCTCATTATCGCTGGTAATCCCGCTTTCATTGATAGCGATGCAGAGATGGGGATTAAGAGCGTGGATGATTCCTGCGGCAGGAGGCCTGGCCTACTGCGTGGCCAATTCAGGAAGCTTCGGAAGCTATGTGGTTTACATAGTCGGAAACTGCTTCGTTCTCTTAAATGCTCTTTGGTGCAGAAACGAAGGGAAAAAGAGAATAGAAGAATCAACGGGAATGAAAATTGCTTTCACTGCAACAGGATTTCTGGTGGTGGAAATCGGCAGAACGTTGCTGGCACTGATATTTGAAGTCGGTGAGCAGGGCTTTGTACCGGCACTTACCAATTCCTTCAGAGGATTTATAGTGTCAGACGCACTGAATATAGTAATTGGCATAATCGTTGTATTAATTGCCGGCAGACAGCCGGGGCTGTTCATGGATCAGCTGGAATACCTTAAGGCCTTACAGGCTGAGAGAGAAAAGAATAAACAGATTTCTTCCGGAGGCTATGATGAAGAAGGACAAGATGACGAATTTGATTCCTGATGAACAAACACTTAAAAGGGACGAATTCGAAAAGAACTACTGGAAAGACAATTTTAAAAAGCTGGGCAAAGACTGGAGACTCTACCTGCTTCTCCTGCCGCTGGTATTTGTGTTTGTCTGCTGGAAGTACATGCCCATGTATGAACTTCTTGTGGCATTTAAGTCAGGCATGAAGGAAGGCGTGGCGGTTATAAGAGTTAATGAGCAGGACTTCGTTGGATTCCAGTGGTTTAAGCAGATGATGTTCGGATCCAAGGCAAATGAGTTCTGGAGAGCCTTCAGAAACACATTCGCAATAAGCTTCTACGGATTGCTTTTCGGATTCCCCATTCCCATTATAATTGCACTTTTCTTTAATGAGATTAAGTCTGATATCTACAGAAGCGTACTTCAGGTTCTTACATACCTTCCGAAGTTCGTTTCCACAGTAGTTATGACTTCCCTCGTAGCACTTCTCCTGAAAGTTGGTAGTGACGTATCAAGCTGTGGTGTTGTTTCAACTGCTCTTGTAAAGCTTGGACTCCTTTCTCAGGAAGCAGCCAACGCCGGCGTAATGTATGCGCCCCAGTACTTCAGATCCGTATACATTATTTCAGGTATCTGGGAAGGATGCGGATACGGCTCCATCGTTTACTTCGCCGCAATCATAGGAATTTCTCCTACAAGCTACGAAGCAGCCCAGATGGACGGTGCAAACAAAATGGCACAGATTCGCCACGTTGTATTACCCGGAATCCTTTCAACAATAACAATTATGCTTATTCTTCGTATCGGTGATCTCCTTACGGTCGGATACGAAAAGATCCTCCTTCTTTATAAGCCCCAGACATGGGAGACAGCAGACGTTGTATCAACATTTGCCGCCCGTATCGGTGGTCTTGAGACAGGCGGAAGTGCATTGCCGGGACTTGCATCCGCAGCCGAAATGCTTTCAGCAGTAATAGCAATGCTTCTTGTTATCGGTTCCAACATGATAAGTAAACGAGTATCCAACACATCACTCTACTAACACCGGGAGAGAAAATCGTGAAAAGAATAGAAATATCCGAATTAATCTTCAAAATATTTGCATATCTGTTTTTGACGGTGTTTGCATTGTTCTGTCTGTACCCCTTTGTATATGCGGTTTCCGCTTCCATAAGTGGTATGGATGCACTGAGAACAGGTAAGGTTATCCTTTGGCCTGTGGACGTTCAGTTCGATGCATTCATGTACGTGCTTCAGCAGAAAACCTTCTGGACATGCTACGCAAACACACTGTTCGTTACATTCTACGGTACAATCTGGGCGCTGGTTGTTTCCATCGCAGGTGCATATGCTCTTTCAAAGAAGAGACTTATGTTCCGCAGAGGCTTCAACTTCCTCCTTTCCTTCACAATGTGGTTTGCGGCAGGACTTATTCCTACATGGCTGAACTACAAGGCTACACAGGGAATTTTCCAGGGCATGGGAATCATGGATGATAAGTGGCTCATCGTTATCGCCATGGGTACAAACGCATTCAACGTTATTCTTTTAAGAAACGCATTTGAAGGAGTACCCAGTGAGATTGAAGAGGCTTCCATTGTTGATGGTGCTTCCGAATTCCAGATTCTTACAAAGGTATACGTTCCGATGTCAAAATCAGCAATTGCCACAGTCGGCCTCTTCTTCGGTATCTCCCGTTGGAACGGTTACTTCTGGGCAAGAAAGATGATTGGTAACTCTGCAGAATGGCCTTTACAGGTTTACATCAGAGATACTCTCGAGCAGTTCAATACTACAGAAACACAGGCGTTTGAAAACTTCGCCACAGACTCGGTTATCTACTCCATGATTATTTGTGCGATTATACCGATTCTTATCATTTATCCTTACATCCAGAAATACTTCGCAAAGGGCGTTAACCTTGGCGGCGTAAAGGAGTAATTACCAAGATCATTATCCGGGAAAACCGGTGTGATAAATTCCATTTAATAAAACGGAGGGCTTTATGAAAGTAAAGAAAATTTTAGGCCTTGTGCTCGTATCGGCAATGGTACTCAGCAGCTTCGCAGGCTGTGGTAAGACAACCACAGAAAATCCTCAGCCGGAAGTTACACAGGGCGCAAGCACACAGGAACCTGCAGCAACAGCAACACCTGCTCCCAAGGCAGTAGTTGTAGAGGAGAAGAAGGTTTCTGATTCAGCAGCAAACCTTATTACAACAGTTCAGGATGACTTTGGTGGTAAGCTTTATCTTGCAGCACTTCAGAGTGCATACAAGAGAATGATGTCCGGCGAATATTCAAACGGCCAGACAGTAAAGGCAAACGTTGGTGATAAGAACGCAGCAGGCGTTACACTTAACCTTTCTGTTCTTTACAACAAGCTCAGAATGTCCTACACACTTGATGATGCATACAATGCAGCTGATGGTGTTACATACGAAAAGGGCGATCTCCTTCCTACATGGAAGAAGGTTCAGAGCGATGTTGGCTTTGTAATCAACGATGTTACTACAACAGAGTCTTCTGTAAACAACAACTACAAAGCAGTTAAGAACAACAACTTCTCCGGCGTAGACGTTCTTTGTGCATCTGCAGCAAACGCAAACGAAGATGGCCAGACAGGTAACTTCGCTCAGCTTGACCAGTACCTTGAGTATATGCCTAACTTCAAGGCATTCCTTGATGGAAACGAAGTCGTAAAGACAACAATCACAGCCGGTGACGGACACATCTACTATGCTCCTTACTTCGATGGTTACAACGATATCGAGAAGACAGTTCTCGTTCGTGTTGACTGGGTTGAGAAGCTCCTTAACGGTGCATTCGATGAGTCCAAGTTCGATTCAACAGCTTACGCTGGTTCCTTCACATATACAAACTATATGCCTGCTTCAGCATCCGGTGCAGACGCACTTGAGGTTAAGGTTGTAAAGGCAGATGGTACAGGCGTTGAGACTGTTAAGAAGGATTACGCTAAGAACATCACAACAGTAATGAACGAAGTATCCAACAAGAACGGTGCTACACTTGTTAAGGCTCTTCGTGATTACATCGACACAACATACAACGGATACTACGGCGACAACCGTGCAGACCTCTTCGTTGGTCAGAACGCTGCATGGGATGCAGACGAGATGGTTGCTCTTCTTCGTTGCGTTGTAGCTAACCCTAAGTTCCTTACAAACGGTGCTTCTGATGTAGTTTACGGTTTCTTCGGCCGTGAAGCTACTCTCCAGAGAGTTCCCGACCTCTTCACACTTGCATGCAACATGTTCGGTGTTCGTGGTGCAGATGCTGAGAAGGATTATCTCTACTTTGATGCTAACGGCAACCTTTGCGATGGCCGTCAGTCCACAGAGTACTACTACGCAATCGAAAAGCTTGGCCAGCTCTATGCAGACGGTCTCCTTCTTAAGGACTTCGACCTTGAGGGTGCAGGCGGTGCAGCAGGTACAAAGGTTTACGACACAATGTACAAGGACAACCTTGGCTTCGGTCTTTACGACTACGTACAGACACAGACAGCTTACAACGATACAGTTAAGGTTGAAGGCTTCAAGCTTCAGTCCATCATCAACCCTGTAGCTCTTTGGGCAACAGATGTAAATGGTTCTAAGCTTACAAGATTCACAGAGTCTTGGAGATCCGTTAAGACAGAAGGTTGGGTAATCACAACAGAGTGTACACAGGATGCTAACAAGCTTGCTAAGGCTCTTGCACTTTTCGATTACATGTACTCCACAGAGGGTAACAGAACAATGTCTTATGGTCCTGATGCTTGGATCGATGGCAACAACACAATTGACTACCAGGGACAGCAGGTTCCTAAGCTTTCTGCAGCAGCTCTTAACGAGTTAGCAACACTTGCAGGTGGTAACTATACTAACTACTATCGTCAGTACCTTGGTGCTACATTCCCTATCGGCTACATCAAGCAGCAGGGTATGGAATATCAGTGTACAACTGAAACAGGTAAGAACGGTCTCGTACTTATCAACAACGCAATCCTTTACGGCGTACTTGAGCACGTACAGGTTAACACAGCTGATTGTGCAACACCTTTCTACCGCATTATTCCTACAACATTCGCTACAACTGCAAACGAGAACGCTATTCTCTCTGAGAAGTGTGCAAATCTCGCAAGCTACTTCTCTAAGACAAAGGGTGAATACTCTGTATTCGTAGATGCTATCAAGTATGGCTTCGAAGAAGCTCTTAACAAGAAGGCAGCAGCAGACGCAGCAAAGACAGAATAATAAAAGCTTTCGTTTCCCGGGAGATTTTTCTCCCGGGGACGATATTTAAGAAATACAGAAACTAACTTTTATCCATCATGCATACAGCATGATATGGGAGGATTCGCATGTTACAACAGATGAAATTCCAAAAACTTGTTACAGTGCTTGGACTGGCTTCGGCAGTGCTTTTCTTTGTGCTGGGTCTCGGATATTCCACCAACCTGTACACGTTATATTACTTCATAGATGAGACAAGCTTCATGTATGTTGAGGGCAGTCGAATTTACTATGATGTTCAGGATTTTAACAGAACAGAAGTTGTATATGCTGTTGTGATGCTGATTCTCGCCGCTTTGTGTTTTATCACACTCAACAACACAAGAAGAAAATATTATATTTCCAACTACATTTCCTCAGCCGCTTATGTGGCATTTAACGTATACACAAGCTACTATGTGTTCACCAATGCAGTGGCACACAAGGATCAGTTCCTTAACACCGTAGCTTTTGATCAGTGGGAATTTTGGGTTGAAATGTTCCCTAATGACTTCGTAGTAAACAAATCTACCTTCTGGTTTGATGCGGCTATGGCAGTATCAGTAATAGGAGTAGTCGTTGCGATTCTTATCGTGGCAAACGTAATTTGGAAAGTAATCTGGATGAGCAAAGAAGCCGAAGCTATGAAGCTTCTTAAGACGGCAAAGGAGGCACGTTAATGAAGATAAACGTTGAGCGCATGCGCTACAAGAATGACTCCCTTTCCTTCACACTTTGCATGTTTGCACTTGTTGCAGACATCGTCCAGTTCATGATTATATATTCAAACAGCTATCTGACAGATATTACCGGTAAGTCGGGCTTCAGCTTTTACATTATCGGAATTGATATCGTTGTAAATATTTTGTTTATGCTTTTTGCATTCTATGTGGGTGAAGAATTGAAGACCTACCACATGAAGTGGGCGGTGGCTCCGGTTCTGATGGGAGCACTGCAGATTTTCAGAATGTTCGATTTCCCCAAGAAGATGATGGAAGCAGGCTACATCACAGATAAACAGTACACTATCTGTGCAATATGCCTTCTTATCTCAGCTGTGTGCATGTTTATAGCAGCTGTAAACTCTTTCGTAAAGTGTTCATTACTCAACAAACTGTTAAAATCAGAAACAGCTAAAAAATAATAAGACTCAAGGGAGTTACTAAATGGCAAACCTTAGTTTAAGAAATATCAACAAAATATATCCAAACGGCGTTCAGGCTGTATTTGATTTCAATCTTGAAGTAAAGGACGGTGAGTTTATCGTTCTTGTAGGACCTTCAGGATGCGGAAAGTCAACAACATTAAGAATGGTTGCCGGCCTTGAAGAAATTTCCTCAGGTCAGCTTCTTATCGACAATGATGATGTTACAAATATGGCTCCCAAGGACAGAGATATTGCCATGGTTTTCCAGAACTATGCACTTTATGCACATATGACCGTTTACGAGAATATGGCTTTTTCTCTTGTACTTCGCCATGAAGATAAGAATGTGATTCATGAGAAGGTTATGGCTGCAGCAGAAATACTTGGCTTGCACGATCAGCTGAACAAGAAGCCTGGCCAGCTTTCCGGCGGTCAGCGTCAGCGAGTTGCAGTAGGAAGAGCTATTGTTCGTCAACCTAAAGTATTCCTCTTTGATGAGCCCCTTTCAAACCTTGATGCAAAGCTCAGAGGCTCCATGAGACGCGAGCTTATGCTTCTTCATGACAGACTTAAATCCACAATGATTTATGTTACACATGACCAGACTGAGGCCCTTACACTTGCAGACAGAATCGTGTGCATGAGCGATGGTTACGTTCAGCAGATCGGTACACCCATCGAGCTTTATGATCATCCCGCAAACCTCTTTGTTGCAAGCTTTATAGGACTTCCTCCCATGAACTTTATCGATGTTCAGGTAAGTGGCGGAAGACTTAAGAATAACTACCTTGACATACCCGTTCCGGACCGCTATCAGGGACAGCTTGACGATTACGAAGGACAGACAGTGGTACTTGGTATCCGTCCCGAGGACATCGTTAAGGGCAATGATATTGATTTCAAGGTTACACTTAATGAAAATCTCGGACAGAATACACTTGTTCATGGTTACGCTCAGAAAAAGAAGCTTACCTGTAAGTTCAAGGAATGGTCTGAATATAAGAACGGAGATGAGCTTAAGCTTAGCTTTAAGAGCGAAAAGATTCATCTTTTCAATAAGACAACAACTCAGGTTATTCCCACAAAATAAACCATCGACATAAGGAGATTGCCATGTCTTTCGGAGCATCTATAAAAGAATTCTTTCGTAAAAAGCTTGTGGGCTTAAAGAGAAAACCGGAAATACTTCCTCTTTTGGCTATTATTATTTCCTGTATGATATATACATTCAAGCTTTCAAACTATTCAAACGCATCAATATATGCAACAGATTTCTGGGTTGCTATCCTTGTGTTTACGACAACGCTTTTTTCGATCCTTTCGATTTTTACGTATCTCAACTCACACACAAGAAAAGGAACAAACTATGTAATGCTTGTTCTCTGCGTAATTATCCTTGTATTCCTCTTTGTTTCTGATTTCCTTTCCTTCAGATCCATTGCAGGAAGAATCGACGCAATCAAGGCTGCTGGTGCAGAAGACAGACCTGCCCTCAACCAGGCCATTATCGACCTCAGAAATCACATGATATCACTTGGAATTACCATTGCGTTTGTTGTGCTTAAACCCGTTTACGGAAAGCTTCTCAACAAAATCAACACATCCGTTAAGGATAATGAATTTGACGATGATGACGATGACGAAGAGGTAATAGCCGAGGATGAGTAGAACTAACAACTCACAACCTGATCCATATAAAATAGACAGGCTGGCTTTTATACCTGTGCCTGTCAAAGCTATTTTCATTAAATGGTGGTTTGCCGGTTGCGTGTACTATCTTGTAGGCATGGGACTGGGTGCCCTGGATACAGTCAATCAGTTTGACCTTGTGTTGGTGCTCGGAATTGTTCACGGAATGGTGAATGACCTGCTTATCAACAATATTTTCAGGTTTATGCGTACGGATAAATCGGTTTACGATCCATGGATGATGTTTCCGCAGAAAAAATTTTACACATTTTTCTGCAACATTCTGTATTACCTTGCTATCTCAATCGGAGTAGCTTATATCTACAATGCGATTAATGTGCTGGCACAAAAGCAGGGATGGGTTGAAAGTGGATTTGTCTGGTTAAAGAGTGAGCCGATTTTGTACGGCGTATTCTTCTTTTTATCAGATGGATTTTTCCTTCTTGCAAAGTCGCTTATAACTAAAGCAGTCCGAGGTTCCTCAAAATAACTACCTCGATGAAAATCGTGAGAATGGAAAGAAGAGAGGTCCATACGACAAGCTGGGCCGCAAGTTTTCCGTCGTTTTTCATCTGTTCTGCCATGATGGCTGAGGATACGGCAACGGGTGTTCCGAAGAGAGCAACCAAGGCCGGATAAACTGTGCTGTCAAAGTTCACCAGAGAGGTGTAGCGGGAAAGAAGCACGGCTCCTGCAAGAGCAATAAGCGGAACAAAGATGACTCTTACAATCGTACCAATCAGTATTTCCCGTATTGAATCAGAAGTTGTTTTGAAATCGAACCTGCCTCCAAGAATTACAAGAGCCAGAGGAGTTGCCACAGAGGAGAGGCTTTTAATGGCCTTGAAAAGGAATGGCAGAGAACCGGAAAGGCTGAACACATAAGTGCCGTCGGGTCTGACCGGGATGAAGCTTCGTATTCCCAAAGCAATCATACCGACTACAACACCGATTATCAGCGGATTTTTAAGAATGTTCAACAATACTTTTTTTATACGCGTTCCGGTTGAAACGGAGGAACCGTCCTCGTCAGTTACATACAAAGTAAGTGCGATAACCGCCAGCATATTGTAAACCGGGATGGAAAAGGCTGAAAGCACAGCTGCTGCACCGACCGCTGCGGAACCGCCGAGAGACTCGGCCAAGGGAATTCCGATTATTGCGTAGTTGGAACGGAAGCAGCACTGCAGAATGACCCCCTTTTGTTTACTGTCGTGAATAGTAAGCTTAACCAGAAGGAGTCCTGCAAGGAAGAAGAGCGAAACAACGATTAAGGAATAAACTACAAAAGACAGATCGATATCCGAAAAGGATTCTATAGAATACACATTTATGAAAAGAAGAGCCGGCAAAGCAACGTTAAAAACGAACTTGTTTCCCAGCTTAAGAAATTCATCAGTAAGAAAACCTGCTTTGGTTAGAATGTACCCCAATACAATAAGCAGGATAATGGGCATGATGGCATTAAAGGCAAAAATTAGGCTTTCCATTGTCTACTCCCTTTCTGTTATTGATGTAAGTATAACGCACAAAATAATAATTGCAATTGTATGATTTGTTGTTTTGAATTGTAATAATTGTCAATTATGAACCGGAGGAAAGATGGCTACTAAACTACAAACATACAATCCAAGACAGGTAATGTGTCGAAAGGACTTTGAGATTCAGCACAAGCGAGATACTTACCTTCAGGATGTAGAACTTCACCATCATGACTTCTATGAAATCTATTTTCTTGTTTCCGGTGACGTAACATATTCAATCGAGGGCAGAATCTATCATGTACATCCCGGTGACGTGCTCTTTATTAATCCCAAGGAACTTCATCAGGTATTTATCCGTAAGGATGCGGATCCGTATGAAAGATATGTGCTTTGGGTAGACACGGAAATGGTAGACAGGATGTCTACGGCAACAACAAATCTTGCAAAATGTCTTGATCAGACAAATCCCAATTATACGAATCAGCTCAGAGTTCCTATTGAGTACAAAAACGAAATACGTAAATTGATGGATGATATTTACCGCGAATCAGATAATGAAGGCTATGGCGGGGATATTATGCAGTCAAGCCTTATTGCACAGCTCATGGTAATGCTCAATCGTCTGACTGAGCAGGAACCTGAGGGCGAGGAACAGGGAACTTACACAAGCACTCTTGTTGCGAGAGTTATCGAATACATAAATATTCACTACGGTGAACAGCTTTCACTTGAGGAACTGGCTGAGAAGATGTATGTCAGCAAGTATCATCTCAGCCACGAATTTCGCAAGAAAATGGGAACCGGTGTTTACCACTATGTACAAAAGAAACGAGTACAGATTGCCCGCCGAATGTTGGCTGCGGGAGATAAGCCTCACGATGTGTTCAAGCAATGTGGCTTTTCGGATTATGCAGGATTCTACAGAGCATTTACTGCAGAGTATGGCGTGGGCCCCAGAGAATTTGTTTCCTCAATCAGACGTGAGGAAGAGGAAGAGGTACAGTAATAATGGATAATTTCGTAAGAGAGATTTGTATAACCTCAGTATCTGCTTGCTTCGAGTGCGTTAACAGCACACCCTACTACGCAGAGAACCCTTATGATGTAAAATTAAACGGCAATGTAGTATTAGAGAACGTGAAGACAAATGTCTTCTCGTTCTTTGATTTATGTCCGGACACAGATTATTCTTTCGAAATCGGAGAAAATAAGGGCGAATTCAGAACACTTTCTGAAACGGCGGCATTAAGTGTAAAGCACATTGGTGCCGTGGGAGACGGTGTAACAAATGATACTATAGCTTTGCAGAATGCCATTAATATGTGTCCGAAAAACGGACGTGTAAGAGTAGAAGAAGGAACATACCTTACAGGACCACTTACATTAAAAAGTGACATGACACTGGAAATCTGCGAAGGTGCAACTATTCTGGGAGTTACTGACGAGAACCTTTTCCCCATAATTCCCGGAGGCTTCAAGGACCTGGTAACAGGAGAAGAAACCGAACTTTCTTCATGGGAAGGCACCACATCCCCTGTCAGACAAAGCTTTATAAGCGGACACTTCCTTTCAAACGTCAGAATTGTCGGAAGAGGAATTATCGATGCCAATGCTCAGAATTCCACATGGTGGCAGAACCCTAAAAGAAAGGATGCAGCCCGCCCTAAGCTCGTTTTCCTGAACCGTTGTGAAAACGTTCTTTTCCATGGTGTGACTGTGCAGAATTCACCTGCCTGGACGCTTCACCCCTTCTTCTGTAAGGATGTGGATTTTATTGATATGAACGTAAAAAATCCTAGCAACAGCCCCAATACCGATGGTGCTGATCCCGAAGCCTGCGACAGAGTACGCTTTATCGGCGTACGCTTTTCTGTAGGTGACGATGCTATTGCCATAAAGTCAGGAAAAATCGAGCTTGGCATGAAATACAAGCAGCCCGCCGATCATCACACTGTGCGTAACTGCCTTATGGAGTATGCTCACGGTGGCGTGGTTCTTGGATCTGAAATGGCAGGCGGCGTTACAAATCTTACCGTAAGCCAGTGCTATTTCCTGCATACAGACAGAGGCCTTCGAATTAAAACACGCCGAGGACGCGGAAAATACGCTATTATCGACGGTGTGGAGTTCTCAAACATAAGAATGGATAACGTACTTACACCATTTGTTATCAACATGTTCTACTATTGCGATCCGGACGGAAAAACAGAGTACGTATGGAGCAAAGAAAAGCTTCCGGTTGATGACAGAACGCCATATCTTGGAAAATTTACTTTCAGAGATATGACATGTACCGACTGTGAATGGGCCGCAGGATATTTTTATGGACTTCCTGAAATGCCCATAAAGGAAATTAACATTAAGAACGTGGATGTCGAAATGAAAGAGGATGCGACCGCGGGTGCATGTGCCATGATGACTGATGCGGAAATCTGCAGTAAGCGTGGCCTGATTTTCAGAAACGTAGAAAATGTAAACCTGGATAACGTTCATATAAAGGGTCAGATGGGCCCTGAAGTATTCAGAGATTAATACCGAATTTGCTCAACGCAGGGCGTCTGATGACGCTCTGCGTTTTGTTCATAATAAGCAAAAATAGCGAAAACAGGGCACTTAATTCGTCAGTTTAACGATTTACCGAATGTATATGCTTTGATATAATGCGGGAGTATTATTGAATAGAGATAAGGAGGACTTGTATGATTCAGGTTAACAATCTTACAAAAGTCTATAAACTCAGCAAGAGAAAAATGCAGCAAATGAAAACAACCGAAAACATAAAAAAAGCGGCTAATGATATTTCGTTTGAAGCAAAGGACGGCCAGATTTATGGCCTGTTGGGACCTAACGGAGCCGGAAAGACAACAACACTTCGCTGTATCGCAACACTGCTTACACCCTCCGCAGGAACAGTTACAGTATGCGGACACGATACCGTAAAAGAAGGCGAAGCAGTTCGTCAGGAACTTTGTTTTCTTACAAACGAAATCAAGCTTGATCCTTTCTTTACACCTAAGTATCTCTTCGAATTTTTCGGACATGCTCACGGAATGAGCGACGAGGAAATTGAGGCAAGACGTAAGGAATTATTCGGATACTTTGGAATTTCCGAATTCGAGAACAAGAAAATGCAGGAGCTTTCAACAGGTATGAAACAGAAGGCAGCCATTGCGGTTTCTCTTGTTCATAATCCCCAAGTGATTATTTTCGACGAGCCTACAAGCGGACTTGATGTTGTTACAGCAAGAAGCGTAACAGATATGCTTAAGAAGCTTAAGGAAGAGGGAAAAACAATCATTATTTCCACTCACATCATGTCAGAAGCAGAAAAGCTTTGTGACTGCATCGGAGTTATTATTGATGGTAAGAAAGTAATCGAAGGAACTCTTCAGGAAATCATCGATAAGACTCAGGCAGAAGATCTGGAGGACGCTTTCTTCAAGCTCTACAGTGAGCATCACAAGGAAGAAGAGCCTTTCAATCCCAAGAGCGGTTTCGGAGGTAGGAAATAATGAAAAATTCAATGCTTATAGTAAAAAAAGAGCTTGCCCGTGTATTTAAGGACAAGCAGATGATCATAAGCCTCTTTGTGCTTCCGGTCATCATTATGTTTGGTATATATGGATTAATGGGCTCCCTTACAAAGTCCATTACAAAGGATATTGAGGAACATGAGAGCGTAGTTTATATTCAGAATGCTCCGGCCGAGATTAAAGATCTGGCAGCAGCAACCGGATATAATCAGACAGCACACATTTCCTACCTTAATGACAACACAAGCGAAAGTGAAATGCTTGAAATAAAGGACGGAATTCTTGCGGGAACAAACGATTTGCTTGTTGTGTTCGACAAGGATTTCAAAGAAACTTTCAGTGCATATACAAATGCCGGTGACGAAATTCCTGAGATGACTTTATTTTACAACTCAGCAGAAAGTTATTCTTCCCAGGCAAAAGATGTTTTCAACGCAATGATGGCACAGAACTACAGAACAATGCTTCAGGCACAGCGTTTCGGAAACCTTGATCTGCTTACTGTTTTCTCAATCAATGAGGAAAAGATTGTAAACGAAGCTAAGGAAAATGGGCAGTTCCTTTCCATGATGCTTCCTTACCTCATCGTTATGTTACTTTTCGCCAGTGCAATGAGTATCTGTGTCGATGCTATCGCAGGTGAAAAGGAAAGAGGAACACTTTCAAGCCTTCTTCTTTCACCTATCAAGCGTTCTGAACTGGCGTTCGGCAAATTGTTCGGACTTGCTATTCTTTCTTCCATGAGTGCTATTGTTTACGCTGTTTCAAGTATCTTTTCAATGGGCAGCTTTGCAAGTTCCATTGATGGTGGTGAAGGGGTAACATTCTCATTTGTCCAGATTCTTGAACTTGCGGCAATAATGGTTGTACTTGTTTACATGTTTGTTGCAATTGTGTGTGCGGTTTCTATTCTGGCAAAGGATACAAAGCAGGCAAGCTCCTATGTTTCACCTCTTTACATTGTAGTTATTGTACTTGGACTTGTTACAATGCTTTCAATGGGAAAGAGCCCTTCTGACATAATGTACCTTATTCCGGTTTATGGCAGTGCAATGGCCATTCAGGGTATTACAATTCAGACTCTTACAGGAATACAGTTCCTCTTCACAATTCTTGGCAGCCTTGTATTTGCAGCATTGGCAACATATGGCGTTAAGAAGGCATTCGATTCTGAGAAGATTATGTTCAACGCATAAAATAATAATGAGCGGCAACTGAAGATGTTGCCGCTCTTTTTGTGCAAAAAAAGAGACTCCGGTTTGCTCGCGACATACAAAAGGCATCCCTTAGTGCTGCTTCATTCCTGACCTGACACGGTTCAAGAGCTTCTGCTTCGCGAGGCCGGAGCCCCGAGTGCGTATTATACTTGCTTTTGGGCCTAAAGTCAAGGAAAACAGGCGTTGAAAAACAGGTTACCGACTGAATTGAAGAAAAGAGGACCGTAGGAAAAAAGTCCTGTAAATCGGTTTACTATATTGAGCAAATTATACGGAGCAATACGTATCGAAAACGTTTGCGTACCGTATTTTTTGTGCAATATTAACAAAAGATAAACAAAATCTAAAAAAATACTTGACGAATTGCACAAAAGGATTTAGTATTGGTTTACAAGTAAAACGATTTACTTAATTTCATTCATGAGGGGTATATCATGAAAAATGCAAATTCGAAAAGAGTAGATTACAGAAAAATACGAGGTTATAAAGAGTTCCTTCTTATTTTGCCTTTTATTCTTCTGGTGCTTCTGTTCTCTTACTATCCTCTGTATGGTTGGGTTTATGCGTTCTTTGATTACAAACCGCCTTTCCCTCTTTCCTGGGACAACTTCGTAGGACTTAAGTGGTTTAAGTCCATGGTAGAGAATGAAGTAAAAATTACAAAGCTGTTAAACGTTTTAAGAAATACCTTCGCCATGAGCGGAATAAGCCTCCTGTTTTCATGGTTCCCTATGTTCTTTGCGGTGTTCCTTAACGAAATCAAGTGCAAACCCTTCAGAAAGTTTGTTCAGACAGTAACAACTCTTCCGAACTTCATAAGCTGGGTTCTTGTTTATGCAATTGCATTCTGCATATTCAACTCAGCAGGCCCCGTAAGCTCACTGGGACAGAAGTGGGGAATTCTTGAGGGACCTGTAAACTTCCTTCAGTCTGCAGATCATGTATGGTTTAAGATGTGGCTCTGGCTTACCTGGAAGAATGCAGGTTGGGCAGCCATCATGTACCTTGCAGCAATCAGCGGAATTGATGAAGAAATGATTGAGGCGGCAAAGGTTGACGGCGCATCAAGAATGAAGGTTATCAGACATATTACGATTCCAAGCATTCTTCCTACATACTTCGTTCTCGTTATGCTTAATATTGCAAGCTTCCTTTCAAATGGTATGGAGCAGTATTACATGTTCGAGAACTCCTTCAACAAGGATTACATTCAGGTTCTTGACCTTTATGTTTACCGATTGGCTATGGGCTCCGGCGGATATTCACTTTCAGTTGCAATCAGTATGCTGAAGAGTGGTGTAAGCGTTGTCCTTCTTATCCTGGCTAACAAGTTCTCAAAGCTTGTCAGAGGCGAAGGATTCGTATAAGGAGGGGTATCATGGCAAAGACAAAACACAAAATGAAGGTGTCATTCGGTGATCGTCTCATCAGTGTCATCACATACATTATTTACTCGATTTTTGCTTTTGTATGTCTCTATCCGTTTTACTACATAGCGATTAACTCAATAAGCAATAATGATTTATCACAGCGCGGTAAAGTAATTCTCTATCCTTTAGAGCCGCATTTCACAAACTACGTTCAGGTATTCCAGCTTAAGGGTCTGTTGAACGCAGCAAAGGTTTCGGTAGAAAGAACTGTTGTGGGAACAATCGTAACAGTAATGATTGCAGCCTTTCTCGGTTATATGTTTTCAAGAGAAACATTATGGCTCCGCAAATTATGGTTCAGAATTGTAGTGGCAACAATGTACTTTAATGCAGGTATCATTCCCTGGTACATCACAATGTCAAACCTTGGACTTAAGAACAACTTCTGGGTTTACATTTTCCCCGTTGCTGTTCAGCCCTTCTACATCATTCTTTGTAAAACGTATGTAGAAGCCATTCCGAAGGAACTTCAGGAGGCGGCAGAAATTGATGGTGCCGGAACACTGACCGTTTTCTTCAGAATAATTTTACCGGTAATCAAGCCGATTCTTGCCACAATTGCTATCTTCGCAGCAGTTGCACAGTGGAACAGCTTCCAGGATACATTGCTTCTTGTTACTGACGATAAGCTTAATACACTGCAGTTCACACTCTACAGATACATTCAGTCAGCAAGCTCATTGAAATCATTGATTTCCAGTAGTGGTAATGCCGCATCTATTGCTCAGACTTTGGCAACCGCACAAAATCAGACTTCAGTACGTATGACTGTTACAATGGTTGTAGTTATTCCTATTATGCTGGTATATCCGTTCTTCCAGCGTTACTTTACAAAGGGCATCATGATTGGTGCCGTCAAGGGTTGATTATCTGCTCAATAAAGAGCCGGTAATATATGGTATTTGCGCATAAGCGCAAGAAAGGGAGGAAGTTATGAAGTTAAAAAGAGTAGTTTCCTTATTCCTTGTATCTGCAATGGCAGTTACACTCCTTGCAGGATGTGGAAAGGACAAGGGAACAAATGGTGGTGCGGCAAATGAAGGCGGCGCAGCAAGCAATGGCAAGTATGCTGATGCAATGGTTATCGAAAACTTCAACGTTGCAGCTAACTACCAGGGCGTGCAGACAGGTTGGTTCGGTCAGCTTGTAAAGGATAAGTTCAATCTTGAAATCAACGTTATCGCTCCTCAGGTAGGTGGTGACGCTCTTTACCAGACACGTACAGCCGAAGGTAACCTTGGCGATCTTCTCATCCTCGAGAAGAGCCAGTGGCAGGATTGTATTCAAACAGGTCTTATTAAGGATATTTCCGATAAGATTTACGCAACAGGATCAAACCTTACACCATTCAAGAAGCAGATTGATAACCTTAATGGTGCTTACGATGGTAAGATTTATGGTATCCCTACAGAAATGATGGATACATCACCTACTTCTGTATCTGTAGATGATATTTACTCATCTCCTCGTATTCGTTGGGATCTTTATACACAGATCGGTGCTCCTGAAATCAAGGATCTTGAGGGCCTCATTGACACTCTTAAGAAGATGATGGATGCAGCTCCCGTTAACGATGCAGGCGACAAGTGCTATGGTCTCTCCTTATGGCCTGACTGGGACGGCGGCGATGCAATGCTTGGTATTGCAAACGTTGTTCAGCTTACAACCTGGTACGGTGAAAAGATTAAGCAGTCCGTTATTCTTAAGCCCGACGGAACATTCATTCCTCTTACAGATAAGAACGGTTCTTACTATAAGATCCTTAAGTTCCTCAACCACGCTCAGAGGGCAGGCATCGTAGATCCCGACTCCGCAACACAGAACTGGGATTCCGCATGTGCTAAGATGGGTGCAGGTCAGGTTTACCTTGAGTGGTATTCATGGCAGGTTGGTTTCTGGAGTGTAGGTCACATGCAGGATGGTAGAGCACACAGAGTTATCCCGATCACAGATCAGATCTATTACGCAGATGCAGATGCATACTACGGTTCAGGCCGTGTATGGGCAATCGGTTCCAAGGTAGATGACGCTAAGTATGAGCGTATTATGGACTTCATTCAGTGGTATACATCACCTGAAGGACTTATGTACCAGCACTGTGGTATTGAAGGCTTCAACTACTACAAGGGTGAGGATGGAAGACTTTACACAATGAACGAGTCTGCTCTTGCTGAGAACATGAACGTTCCTGCTGAGTTCGGCGGCGCAGGTTACAGCGATGGTAACAACAAGCTCAACCAGTGGATTATCGGTTCTAACTGTACTAACCCTCTTACAGGTGAGCCTTATGCTACATCTCTCTGGTCATCCTACAAGGAAGCTACAGATACTCAGATGGTAAAGGATTGGAGAGCTAAATACAACGCAGAAACACCTGTTGACTACTTCAGAAAGAACAACAAGCTTGTTGTATCTCCTAACATCTCAGTGCCTCTTGAGTCCGACAGCGCAGACATTCAGGTTATCCGTAACCAGTGTAATGAGTGCGTATGTGACGCTTCATGGGTAATGATTTACGCAAAGGACGATGCAGAGTTCGATAAGCTTTGGGACAAGATGACAAAGGATCTCGACGGTCTTGGTTTCCAGGATCTTATGGCTTGGGACAAGAAGGTTTACACAGTTGAACTTGAAGCAAAGAACGCTGTAAAATAATTTGCAGACAACCAAATCTTAAAGATGTGTATAGGAGCGCTGTGCTTTTTAGCGCAGTGCTCCTTTTGTGTAAAAAAAACACCAATTGGATGAAAAAAATGTTGTACAAACTGCAATAGATTATTGCTATAATACCCTCAACCTGGTTTGGGGGTGAAGGATCATGAGTATGATAACAGTAAAAGACATTGCAAAGATATGTGGGGTTTCACCCAGCACAGTCTCAAATATACTTAACGGAAAAAATAAAGTGAGCGATGAGACTCGTAAGCGAGTATTGGCTGTTGTAGAAGAAACGGGCTATACTCCTAATTACTTTGCATCCAGTATGCGTAAACAAAAATCAAATGTTATCAGTATTATCGTTGAGGACCTTAACCAGTTCACAACGCCCCCTATTGTTGTTGCCATAATGGCATATTGTGAAGCAATGGGATACAGAGCAATCCTCATTAATCTTCGAATGTACGATCGTTGGCGTGATACATGGTTTGATAACGAAGAAATGCTTAAAAGCTTTCTTTATCCTGCCCTTTATGAGTCGGAATCAATAAAGGCAGATGGAATTATCTATGTTGCCGGTCACGGAAGAATTATCCGTTGTTTTCCGGAGGACATGAAAGTTCCTACAGTTGTGGCTTATGCGGCAAATGAAAACGATCGTTTCCCTTCCATCCTTATTGATGATGAAAAGGGTGGCTATGATATCGGAAAATATCTCCTGGAGCAGGGACACAAAGAAATAGCCGTGCTTGCAGGTGTTGAAAATAATATGCATACCGGCAAACGTCTTGCCGGATTTCAGAAGGCTTTATTTGAGGCCGGCGTGCCCTATAATCCTAAGAATACATTGTTTGGTACATGGCAGAGAGATTCGGGCTACAAGAACGCTTCGTGTCTTCTGGAAAAGAACCCTACTGCTATATGGTGTATGAATGACCAGATGGCGGCAGGCGTGTACGACTATCTTTATGAGAATAATTATAAGATTGGAGAGGATGTGTCCGTAATCGGTTTCGATAATATGGATTATTCTTCCTATCTGTACCCACGAATCACTACTAATGAGCTGCCGCTGGCTGAAATCGGAAGAAGATCTGCTGAAATGATGATCAGAATTATCGAGGATGCAGGATATGAGCCGGAAGCAAAAAGAATCTGGGTGCCTTGTAAAATGGTGATTGGAAATTCAGTTAAAAAGCTTAACTAAAATCATAACTCTCTTACGAAACGTTAATGTTGATGTAAGAGGGTTTTTTAGTGGCTTGAATCATGCCGCTGTCCTTGAAAAAAACGGTGTGAAATGATAATATTAATTAGATTGGATATTTATACGTTTATGAGGAAAAAATAATGAAAAGAATATACAAAAAGTCAGAAGAACTTATTGGAAATACTCCAATTTTGGAATTGGGAAGATTAGAGGAAAAGTTTGGTCTTGAAGCAACAATTCTTGGAAAAATTGAGTCATTTAACCCTGCCGGATCGGCAAAGGATCGTGTTGCTCGTCATATGATTGACGTGGCGGAGGAACAGGGAAAACTGGCAAAGGGATCAACAATAATAGAGCCCACAAGCGGAAATACCGGTATTGGTCTTGCAGCAATAGGAGTTGCCAGAGGATATCGAGTAATAATTGTTATGCCGGATACTATGAGCCGTGAGCGTCAGCTCCTTATGACAGCATATGGTGCAGAATTGGTGCTTACAGACGGAAGCCTCGGTATGAAGGGGGCAATCGACAAGGCAGAGGAACTGGCAAAAGAAATACCCGGAAGCTTTATTCCAGACCAGTTTAATAACCCCGCAAATGCGGAGGCGCACTATCTTACAACGGGCCCTGAAATTTATAATGATACAGATGGCGATGTGGATATATTTGTTGCCGGCGTAGGAACAGGCGGTACATTGACCGGAACGGGAAGGTACTTAAAAGAAAAGAAGCCCGGCGTAAAGATTGTGGCTGTTGAACCTGCCGGCTCTCCGCTACTTTCAAAGGGATATGCGGGGAAGCATGATTTGCAGGGCATAGGTGCAAACTTTGTACCGGGTGTTCTGGATACAACAGTTTATGATGAGATAATTACGGTTTCAGACGAAGATGCGTATGAGATGGGACGCCTTATTGGTAAGAATGAGGGAATTCTTGTGGGAATTACCGCGGGAGCGGCAGTCTGGGCAGCCATCGAGCTGGCAAAACGTCCCGAAAACAAAGGAAAAACTATTGTAGCTCTTCTTCCTGATACCGGTGACCATTACCTTTCCACAAAAATGTTTCAGTAAGGGTGAAAGAATGATATTTGACACACACGCTCACTATGATGACGAAAAATTTGATGAGGACCGTGAGCAGGTGCTTATGGGACTGGCTTCAGAAGGAATTTCCACGGTTGTCAACGTCGGAGCATCTGTAAGAGGATGCTATGCATCGGTTGAGCTTTCAAAAAAGTATGGTTTTGTATATGCAGCAGTGGGAGTACATCCTGACAATGCAAAGGATCTTGATGAGAAGGTTTTCGAGGATATAAGCACACTCTGCGATGATGAGAAATGCGTTGCAGTGGGAGAAATCGGGCTGGATTATTAGTGGGATTCTACGGATCCGGAAACACAGAAAAGAGGGGTTGTCCGTCAGCTTGAGGGGGCAAAAATGAAAAACAAACCAATAATTATTCACTCCAGAGACGCCTGCGAGGATACTATGGAAATTCTTAAAGAATTCCATAAAAATCCACATCCGCAAGTGGTAATTCACTGCTTTTCCTACAGCCCTGAAATTGGCAGAGAGTACATAAAGATGGGCTTTTACATCGGTGTCGGCGGAGTCGTTACATTCACTAACGGAAAGAAGCTGCAGCAGACAGTGGCTGAGACGCCTATAGAAAAAATTCTTCTGGAAACGGACTGCCCATATCTTTCTCCGGTGCCCTTCAGAGGAAAAAGAAATAATTCTGCCAATCTTAAGTACGTAGTGGATAAAATAGCTGAAATCAAAGGCCTTACTGCAGATGAGGTAATCAGAATAACGGAAGAAAACGCAAGGAGATTTTATGGGATATCTTGTTAACCCACAGGAAACAATAGCTATACTGAATAAATATAAGTTTATTTTTCAGAAGAGATTCGGCCAGAATTTCCTGATTGATGAGCATGTACTCAACAAAATAATAAACGCGGCCAATATCAGTAAGGACGATGTAGTGCTGGAAATCGGGCCCGGAATCGGTACGATGACTCAGTTTCTGTGCGAAAATGCCGGTCAGGTTATAGCGGTGGAAATAGACCGAAATCTTATTCCTATACTGGAAAGTGATACACTTTCTAAGTACGACAACGTGACAATCATCAACGAAGATATTCTTAAGCTTGACCTTAATGCATTAGTTGAAGAACGCTGCCCGGGAAAGAAACTTAAGGTGGTGGCAAATCTTCCCTACTACATTACTACACCCATAATAATGGGACTCTTTGAGAAACACGTACCGATTGAAAACATTACTGTTATGGTACAGGCAGAGGTGGCAGCCAGAATGCAGGCAGGCCCCGGCACAAAGGATTATGGTGCATTGTCCCTGGCTGTTCAGTTTTATGCTGAACCATACATTGTGGCTAATGTTCCGCAGAACTGTTTTATGCCTCGCCCAAATGTGGCATCAGCAGTGATAAGGCTTACCCTTCACAACGAGAGACCCGTGGAGGTTGAAGATGAAGAATTTATGTTTAAGCTTATTCATGCATCCTTTAATCACCGTCGTAAAACTCTTGTAAACGGCCTGATGGGAGAAATGGGAAGTGTTCTTAACAAGCAAAGCATTTATGATACCCTTGCAGCCCTTGATCTGAAAGAAACAGCCCGCGGAGAAGAGTTTAACTTGGAACTTTGGGCAAGATTTTCAGATGAATTGAAAAAAAGACTGTAGTTGTACAGGAGCTAATATGAAACTGGAATACGTATCAGAAGACGAACTGAAACTCATAGGGACCGGCTTCGAAGCAGAAGTTTATCTTATGGGACGAGGAGAAGCCGAGGCAAAGGTTTCCTTCAAAAATGAAGATAAGCTGACGACTCAGAAGGCGGCAAAAAAAGCAGACGCCATAACAAAGAAAATCGCAAAAAAACTGACTAAATTTGATTGTGATACCGTTCATTTTATTGCAGAAAAAGGTACTTTCCTTAACGAGGCCTATGAAGTGGCACAGACAATTCATCTTGATTACAGTGAATACATGATGAAATGGCAGTATGATGGCACGGAAAGCCTTGAAAATGAAGCTGAAATACTGCTGAGAGGAAGCGAAGAGGATGATACGGACGGAGAAATGAAAGATTCACTGTCTGTAAACAGTGCAGTGCAGGATCTGTTCAGTGCCAAACTCATGCCTTATATGGACGGAATGTATGTGTATGAAGTTCTTGTTAAGGAAGGTTGCAGGCGTCAGGGACATGGATACAAATATATGCACAGCATCATGAATTCCTTTAAGGAAGCCCCGTTGTATTTGCAGGTCGGTAGTAAGA
The DNA here is from genome assembly GCA_024403375.1 of Lachnospiraceae bacterium. Taxonomy (GTDB): domain Bacteria; phylum Bacillota; class Clostridia; order Lachnospirales; family Lachnospiraceae; genus RGIG3528. The sequence continues at coordinate 8,272 of JAKSRZ010000001.1, read as the reverse complement.
ATGTACCTGCATGCGGGCTGTACAGGAAACTGGGATTTGAAGTGGCTCAGGAGTTGTGTTACTATACAATTCAGGCATAGTCTACAAGGTGCGTAACTAATGAGAAAACTTACAGAAGATGAGAAGTATATGAAACTGGCTTTGGCACAGGCAAAACGTGCTGAAAAGCTGGGAGAGGTACCTATCGGATGCGTAATCGTATATAACGGGAAAATAATCGGTCGCGGATTCAATAAGAGAAATACGAAAAAAACCACTTTGGCTCATGCCGAAATTACAGCGATAGGAAAGGCCAGTAAGATTATGGGAGACTGGCGGCTGGAGGACTGTGATATATACATTACTCTGGAGCCCTGTCAGATGTGTGCGGGAGCCATTGTTCAGGCACGAATGCGAAGAGTTATTATGGGATGCAGAAATCCGAAGGCCGGCTGTGCCGGATCGGTGCTGGATATACTTAATAATGCATCGTTTAACCATCAGGTTGAGCTGACGGAGGGAGTGCTGGAACGGGAGTGCTCAGATATATTGAAAGAATTTTTTAAGGGCTTGCGAGAACGAAATAAAGCCGAAAAAGCAGAAAAGAGAGAACGAGAAGCACAAACCACACTGTAAGGAGAAGAATAATGGGGTATACACTAAAGATTGCTGAAAAGAACATCATTCCCGCCGGAAACGTGATTTTTGCAGAAAAAGAACAAATCAACTGCATATGTGCAATTATCAGCGGTAAAGTGCTGGTGAAAAACGATTATGTGGTTACGGCTGTTTCAAAGGGAGGGTTTATCGGAGTTTCCGATTTGTCGGCAGGCCGATATACAAGCGATTATATTGCTGAAACAGACACGATTTTGTTCCCGTTTGAGGTTGCTGATATGGAAGGCCTCAGAAACGTTTTTAAGGCATACAGCAAGGATTACAAGGGACTGGTAATAAGTTCTCTCGCAAAAACCTATGCGGATGTTCTGAAGATAAACCTGAAATATAAGGAACTGGCGAAGTCTCTTTACACAGTAATGAAAGATGCTTACCAGAAGTATTTGGTTGCCTGCAAAAACGGAGGTATGGCATCTGAGATTCTGCCCGGCTTGGCAAATATGAAACCATTTGCGGCAACTCACGTGATTGATGAAAGGAACATTGCTTCATTTATGGAGCTTAATGCAATTCCGACTGCCACAATGAGTTCCTTCTTCGGAAATGCCATGGAACTGACCATGGATAATATTATAAACCTGACGGTTGCGATAAGCGAGATGATGGCTGCGACTTCAGAAACCGGCGAATATATTCACGATCAATATACAAATCTCTACAATGACGGTGAAAGAAACCTCTTAAGCTTCTGCATAAAGCTTTCAAAAGACCTGGACAAGGCCGGAAGAGCGGATAAATCACTGGAAACACTTTGCACAGAACTGGTGGAAATGTTCAATAAGGCAGAAGACGTTGCCATTGTAACTATGGGTATTGCTCACCCCGTTAAGCGCGATAGATTGAATAAACTGTATGAATCCCTGACCAGTGGTGAAGAGATAGTTGCAGATTCCGAGGACTCATCTGCCAAAGACGAAGACCTTTACAGATCACTTAAGAACTCAATTAAGACAATTCTTAATTTTGGTAAGGTTGATGGTCAGCTGGCAATAGACTTTGAATTGGCTGTAAATAACTTTGTGGATTCCAACGAGAGATTTTCCACCGAAGATGAAGGCCGACAGCTCCGCAGAAAGGTGTCGGAACACTTCTATAAGGTATACAATCACGTATTCCGCGAGAGTATGACCGTAAGTCCCCTTCCGAAGCCTGTAGAACTGTTCCTGAACTTCGGCTTTACAGACGAAAGACTGTTGACAAAAGAGCAGGCAATTGAACTCTGCAAGATTACTGTGTCCTCAATACACAGATACCACTGCAACATCTTTACAATCCCTGAATGGCTTACAGCTATTTACAACGGCAAACGTGAGCCGTCAAAGAATGAATTCGATCTGGAATATGCGGAAACCCTTCGTGAACTTAAGAAAACTCACGAGATTGATGACGAAGAAGAACGCCGCAGATTGAATAATCCTGATATGCGACTTGACTTTGAAATATATAATATGTTCAAGTCAAATCACAGAGTGGTTAACGGACAGCCAAGCATATTTGTTCCCATTCTTTGCAGCGAACAGATGACCGCAGGAGCGTCAAAAGCCATTATCACAAAGGATCGCATGGGTCAGCTTGTTAACAAGTACAGAGACCTTGATATAGGCGTATTCCGTCGTGAGATAATGTATGCAAACAAAGAAAAGAAGATAGAGAAAGAAATTATCCAGCTTGAAGTTGGGCCGGACATCATTCTCTTCCCTGCTTACGGCACCAATGCGGCCATGTGGCAGGAAATCAGCTGCAAAAAAAGAGATTCTGCAGGCAGAATGCTTTTCCCTATTATGATGGATGGTGCAGTTGATGATTCACTGATCCGATGCTTTGCCAGATTCCGTTGGGAACTCTGCAGAACTATGCAGGGCACGGCATGGAACAACATTCAGTTTAAGTCACTTACTTCCGAGTATTCGGATTATATTCAGTTTTACAGAAAAAACCACGAGCTTTCTGAGGAAAAGAAAGAGAAGGTTAAAAACCAGCTCGTTAAAGGCAAAAACAATGCAAGAGAAGTTTTTGTTCAGGACTATGAGGCCTGGATCAAATACGAATCTTCAGGTGGTATGAAGCTTAATAAAACCTCACGAGAAATTCTTGCAATGTATTGTCCTTTTAACGCAGAAATACGTAGAGAACTTGAAACACAGCCGGCGTTTGCCGACGCTATAGGTCGCTACAATCGTGAGGCACAGAAGAGAGCAAAAGAAATTGAGCTTCGTCATCGTGCGCTTATGAAGGTTTGTCCGGAAATTCCTGAGATTATGCTTGATACATTAAGATTTTACAAGGAAATGTAATAAATGGACCAGCTTGAACAGTTGAAAGAGTACATGGAAGCAGAAGCCTATGATAAAGCAGTGGCGTTGCTTCCGGCCATTAAAGAAAGATCTGTTAAGTCATCATCAGAGTTGATGCTTTTGGCGAGAGCATATAGTAAATGTGCCGATTTTGCACACGTGGAAAAGCTCTTCAAAAAGGCTTATAAAGTGCGTCCTTCAAAGCTGCTGTACCGTGACATGGTGGAAATGTGCCTTGATTGCGGCAGTACAGAGGCGGCTGAGGACTATCTTCAGCAATATGAAAAGATGGCGCCCGGTGATACGCTTAATTTATGTGTATTAAAATACAGAATAGAAAAGAAAAAGGGTTCGGATTACTCAGTACGAATCAAGATTCTTAATGACATAAAGGAATACGAGTACATTCCTCAGTGGGCCTATGAACTTGCGAAAGTATACCATAAAGCCAACATGAAGGATGAATGAATTGGTGAACTTGAGCAGATTGTGGCTTCCTTTGATCCTGAGGAAGGTGTTGCAATAAAGGCAAAGACCCTGCTTTCCTATTATCGCGGAGAAATCAGTGCGGACGAGATAAAAGCACGCGGAAAACAGCGTGACGAGAAGGAGCACCGCGAGGCGATTGAAGGAGTTGCAGAGGCTCCTATTGAGGTTACGGTTGAGCCGGAACCTGTGGAAGAAGCAGACCCTGCAGCCGAGCCGGAAGCTACAGCAGAACCGGAACCAGCGGCAGAGGTGGAACCGGCAGCGGCCCCGGAGCCCGTGGAAGAAACAGATCCTGCAACCGATGAGGAACCGATAGCAGAGCCGGAGCCGGAAGTTACAGCAGAACCTTTAGCGGAAGCGGTAACTGAGCTCTCGACAGAGAGAATAATAGCAGAAGCTGAAAACGAGATCATTGAGCAGCTTGAAGAAGAAAAAGAGGCTGCGGAAAAGATGGCTGAAGAAGAAAGAGAGAAGAACAATGTTCCTCTTTTTGCACCTAAGTTTACGCTCAGCCAGGATGATCTTAAGGACAGCAAAGCAAAAAGGGTTATAGTAAAAAATCAGATTCACATTGAAGATGTATGTAAGAATTTCTTCAGAGTGGCTGATGTCAGACACCAGATATTCAACAGCCTTGATCTGGCAGTTAACGAGCGAGACAAGATATACATGTGCGTTACAGGTGAGCCGGGCATAGGCAAAACAACACTTGCTGCAAGACTTGTACGTCTGTTTTTCCTTGCCGGAGTGCTGAAGACCGACAGACTTGCAAGAGCAGACGCCAAGATGCTTGGAAACAACGGCCCCAGATCTCTTAAAAATATGCTCAAGAAGTACAATGTACTGGTTGAGAACGCGGGCTCATTAAGCGATGAATGTATTGAGGCGCTGGTGGCTCAGGCAGGCGACAGAAAGAGTGGTACTTGCGTTGTGCTTGAAGACAATTCAAGAAACATCAATACTATTTTCAGAAACTCTACCGCCCTCAGAGAGCTGGCGAATAACCGTATTCACCTTACAAAGTACGATAACAACGATTTACTTGGTTTTGCATACGATATCTGCAGAGAAAATGAATATCTTCTTGCCCAGAGTGCGGCAGATGCAATTCTTGAGACACTGGAAAATAAGCGAATGAATGAATCCGTACGTTTCGCATACGTTATGGAAATTATGAAAAAAGCAGTCAGGGAAGCAGACAGAAGATATGCTCCCGGAATATTAAAAATGGCTGCCGAAGCAGCCTTTTCAGAAGATTATTCTCTTGTTTTGACAGACGAAGATATCAAACCGTAAAAGGAACCTTTACAGCAGCTTTAAGAGCCTGGCCGCCTACCGATTTAACATTCTTTGTGACATTAAGGTCATAGGAACCATCCTTAACGTAGGCCTCCAGGGGCTCAATCTCGATTTCGTGAGTATCACTATTGTAGTGAATGGCAGTCTTAAGCCTTTCACCATCACGAGTCGTTACATAAAGATTTGTATTATTAACAGTGGCAGGGTCGAGTGGTGCAGAGAACTTAATGCGCCATACGAACTTGCCTGTTTTAAATTTCAGATTTTGTTTTACGTTTTTTGAATCAACACCTTCAGGTGCATCAATGTTTATAAATTCCATGAGCAAACCTCCGTCTGCCACATTTTACCACAAATGAGGAGGATGCGAAAGAGACCAAATCATTAAAAAAAGCTTTACATTTTCTTAACTATGAATTATTATTACTCATAGTCTTCAGGGGGAAGGCTTGTTTTTCGATGTATATAATAGGATTGTTATATCATCTTTAATTTACGTGAGATCGGGAGTTAATATAAATGGACCAATATGTTATCAAGGGCGGAATTCCGCTTCGTGGAGAAGTATCCATAAGCGGCGCCAAGAATTCAGCACTGGGAATAATTGCAGCGACAGCTCTTTTAGATGAGCCCGTTACTATTACTAACGTTCCTGAAATAAGGGACATTGAAGTTTTGTTACGTGCAATGGAAGGTATCGGTGCAAGAATCGACAGAAAGGATGCTCACACTGTAAGAATCAATGCAAAGGGAGTTTCTCCTCTTGCACTTGATAATGAGTATCTCAGAAAGATCAGAGGCTCTTATTACCTTATCGGAGCACTTCTCGGACGCTTCAAGAAGGCTCAGGTTGTTCTTCCCGGAGGCTGTGATATCGGTCCTCGTCCCATTGACCAGCACATTAAAGGCTTTGAAAAGCTGGGTGCGGTTGTTGAAATTAAGCATGGTATGGTTATGGCAGAAGCTAAGGCTCTCTGCGGTAATCACATCTACCTTGATATGGCCAGCGTAGGTGCAACAATCAACATTATGCTTGCTGCCGTTCTTGCCGAAGGTCAGACAATTATTGAAAATACAGCAAAGGAGCCTCACGTTGTTGATGTGGCAAACTTCCTCAATTCCATGGGAGCAAACATTAAGGGCGCAGGTACCGATGTTATCAGAATTACAGGTGTTGATAAACTTCACAGCACCACATACTCTATTATCCCCGACCAGATTGAAGCCGGCACATTTATGATTGCTGCAGCTGCAACAAAGGGCGATGTAGTTATTAAAAACGTTATTCCAAAGCACCTTGAAGCCATTACAGCCAAGCTCGTGGAAATCGGCGTAGGCGTTGAGGAACTGGACGATGCGGTAAGAGTATATTCCAACGAACGTTGCGGAAATACTCATATCAAGACACTTCCTTATCCCGGATTCCCTACAGATATGCAGGCACAGATGGTAGCACTGCTTGTTCTTTCAAATGGTACAAGCGTTATTACTGAAGGCATATTTGAAAATCGTTTCAAGTATGTTGACGAACTTATCCGCATGGGTGCATCCATAAAGGTTGAAGGCAACACCGCAGTTGTTGATGGTGTTGAAGGACTTACGGGAGCTATGCTTTCCGCATCCGACCTTCGTGCCGGTGCAGCACTTGTTATCGCAGGTCTTACAGCCGAAGGCATCACCACTGTTGAGAATATCGAGTTTATCGAGCGTGGTTACGAAAGGTTTGAGGATAAGATCGGTAAACTTGGCGGAATCATCAAGAAGATGGACAGCGAAGATGAGAGAGCATTAAGAAAGTTCAGATTAAAGGTTTGCTGATAAAAAATATAAGCCGGAGAAAAATCTCCGGCTTTTTTTGTTCTATACAATTCCTACAATGCTGATGCTTCTTTCTCTTGAAAGATCGAGGCATTCTGAATTTAACATTCTGATAATGGGACGTGCAGGTGAATGCTTATTAATCATAACGATTTCGCCCACATTTCCGTTGTTCAGCAGGACGTACTGATGCAAGTATGTTGAAACAACCTTATCCATGAAGGTCAACAGGAACTTGGGATCATATTTGGAAAGACCCTCAGATTCGAAAGCGTTGAGAACTTCCAAAGGACAAATGGGACCACGATAGCAGCGGGAAGCTGTCATTGCATCATATACATCGGCGATGGATATGATTGTTGCAAAATCGTGGATATGTGCACCTTTAAGTCCATTGGGAGAACCGGTGCCGTCGCAACGCTCATGGTGCGGAAGTGCGGACACAACGACGCGGTCATCAAGGTTCTGATCCTTCAAAAGATTATAGCCCTCCAATGGATGGCTTTTGATAATATCAAATTCTTCACTGGTGAGAGAACCCTTCTTCTTAAGAATTTCCGGGGGAATCTTCAGCTTTCCGATGTCGTGAAGGAGGCCTGCCAACATAAGAACTTCACAGTCTTCTTTGGAATATCCGAGCCACTGTCCGAACAGCATACTTATAAGGGCAACGTTCATACCGTGAACGAAGGTGATGTCGTCAAGACTTCTGATGCACATAAGCATATCAAAAATCTTTCCGGTAGTTTCTGCAGTTGAGAAAGTCTGCTTTACGCTGTCCAACAACTCCTGAGCATTAAGTCCTTTTCTTGTAAGGGCAAACTGGCTGATTCGGTTCTGAAACAAATCCAGTGTTGACTTGTAGGATTTTGCAAAAGTTCTGTAATCCTCACTACGCTTAACTCGCTCCGTGTAGGTGGGAACGTCAGAAGGTCTGATTCTCGTTTTAACTTCAGTCTTGGCCGGTGAAGTATCGATAAGTACTTCATGTATGGAATAAAATTTAAGTCGAGTAATACTTCTGTCTGTAAGTACAGTGCCGGCATTAAGAACAAGCTGGTCGGAAGAGTTATAAACATCTTCAGCCAGTATCATGCCGGATTTTACTGACGTAACTGCATATCTTGTAGTTTTCATAAATGCACCCCTATGCACGCAAATGTATAATATTTGCATAAAAAATGAGCCTAATCGTTCAATTAGGCTCATTATATAATTTTTTTACTGTATAATCAATTGTTTAATTATAAAAGTGCACGAAGAGTTTCAGCTTTGTCCACAGTTTCCCAAGGAACATTAATATCATTTCTTCCAAAATGACCATAAGCTGCGGTCTGCTTGTAGATAGGACGACGAAGATCAAGCATTTTGATGATTCCTGCAGGGCGAAGATCGAAGTTCTCACGAACGATTTCTGTGAGGCGAACGTCGCTGAGTTTACCTGTGCCGAAGGTGTCAACCATAACTGAAGTGGGTTCTGCAACACCAATAGCATAAGAGAGCTGAATTTCACACTTGTCAGCAAGGCCTGCAGCTACGATGTTCTTTGCAACATAACGTGCTGCGTATGCTGCGGAACGGTCAACCTTTGTGCAATCCTTTCCTGAGAAAGCACCGCCGCCGTGACGAGCATATCCACCGTAGGTATCTACAATAATCTTTCTTCCTGTGAGACCTGAGTCACCACAAGGACCACCGATAACGAAACGGCCTGT